>NZ_JAQT01000005.1:0-42365 GCF_000524295.1 Shuttleworthella sp. MSX8B | reverse complement strand
TGCTCCTCATATGGTGGATTTTGGATATTTCCAATGTCTACCATATGGGGAGCATATCATTTATGCTGGTTTCAGCCTCTTTTCTTTTGCCAGTGACAACCAAATGACAACAGGCTGGCACGCTGAATTATTCTAGTGAGTAAAGAACATTTCTTGTTTGCTTGTATATTCCGTCCATTTCGGACATCCTTTCCACAGCTTTGATGTAATGAACAACTGAATAAGATCAGGAAGATAGCTTCGATTTCCTCGGACGCTTTGCGTGGCTTTCGGGTGCATGATTCACAGGGATTTCTTTCGACAGCTTCGAGATACTCTGCTCTGTACCGAGATCTGGAATAAATCCGTACTCCTCAGTTTCGTCGATGTAATCCGGATATCTGCTCTTCCAGTCAGCGTACTCTTCATCGAGAAGATTGCCTTCATCGCAGACCTTCCGAATGTGCGCCCAGAGTTCCAGGGCTTCCCTGAACTGAAGACGGTGCAATTTGTCTTCTGCAGTTGGTGCAGCTTCTTCTTCCAAAAGAGCCACACTCTGTGTAGGCTCAGTGCTTGCCAATAGCGATAGCCACGCTTTTGATCCGAACAGCTATGGCGATAAAAACTGTCGCTCAAGCAAAGAAAGAGCTGGAAAGTATTCCGATATATGATTATACTAGATATAAATTCCATTGAATCAAATGTTAGTTCATATGAAGTGTTTGAATGGGCATAGAACGGTCATATTTGTGTTTTGAGACAAGCACATATATAACTGCGCCATAAACACGTATGGAGGAACCAAAAAGATGGATTACATAACCAGCGCGGAGATGTCGAAAGTCTGGAAGATTTCCAGCCGAAGAATCTCTTTCTTATGCAGTCAGGGGAGAGTACCCGGCGCAGAGAAAAAGGGAAAAACATGGCTGATACCGAAAGATGCAGAAAAGCCGATAGATCCTCGAAAGAAAAAGGCATAGCAGAAAGGGAGTGGTGCTTGATCTGTGGATAAGTTAATAGATATTAGAAGTAATCTTATAGTGTCACTTCTTGATTTACTTTTAATAGATAAGTCAACCAAGAAAAATATTATCTGGGCGACAGATACCTACGAGGAACTGGGGCACGGCTTTGCAGATAAGGAACAAATTGATCGGGCAATTCTATTGCAACACGTCGATATTATCAAACCGCGCATACAAAAATCGCAGGAAGCGCAGGCGGCGCGGACACGAAAAAAAGCAGAGGTTTTTACGCCAGCATGGCTCTGTAATTATATGAATAATTATTGTGATCAGGAGTGGTTCGGAAGAAAAGATGTCTTCAATATAGAGAAAAATGACCATACCTGGGAGGTTATTGAAAGTTTCATTGAGTTTCCAAGACGGAAAACCTGGAAACATTATGTGGACTCAAGGCGGTTGGAAATTACGTGCGGGGAAGCACCATATTTGGTCTCACGATATGATGTTTCAACCGGTGAATTGATTGTTCCGCCCAAGCGACGGATCGGTCAATTAGATCGAAAGTTACGCATTGTAAATGAGAACACCTCCGATTATGACGAATGGTGCAAATGGACAATACGCGCGTTTGAATCATGTTATGGCTATGAATATCAAGGCGATAATTTGCTGATAGCCAGAGTTAATCTGCTGCTGACATTCGTTGACTATTATCGGGAACGCTGGGAGAAAGACCCAGATGAAAAGCTGCTTCGTGAGGTAGCAAATAAAATTGTCTGGAATATATGGCAGATGGATGGGCTGAAAGACACAGTTCCACTGGGAAAACCGTATGAGGAGTTCCATCAAATGTCCCTGCTTGACATGTATCCAGAAGAACCTGGTGCGGTAGAAGAGCCCGAAACTATACTTTGCAAAATATATAACTGGAGAAGAGATAACTCGGTTATTTTTAGAACACTGAAGGAGAAGTGATCATGGGGAAGAAACTGTTTGACTATGTAATTGGGAATCCACCGTATCAGGAAGAGTTTTCTGCTGATGGAAATAAAACATATGCGGCACCAGTATACAACGATTTCATGGATGCTGTTGATAGTGTGGCCGAAAAGGTTGAGCTTATTCATCCGGCTAGATTTCTCTTCAATGCCGGTTCTACGCCCAAAGCGTGGAATCAGAAAAAACTAGAGGATCCGCATTTCAAAGTGTTGAAATATGAGGAAGACGCCACAAAGGTTTTTCCAAATACAGATATTAAAGGTGGAGTTGCGATTACTTATCATGATCATCATCAGAACTTTGGTGCAATAGGTACATTTACTCCGTTTGTAGAAATGAATTCGGTATTGCATAAAATAGAGAGCGTAGAAGACTTTGTATCTTTTACCTCTATTTGCGTTTCAAGTTATGCATATCATTTCACAAATGAACTTCATACGGAAAATCCAAGTATAAAAGAAAAAATGAGTAAGGGACATGATTATGATCTTAAGTCCAATGTGATAGATAAACTTACTAGTATTTTTCTTTTAAACAAGCCCAAGGATGGAGAGCACTATCTTACTGTTTTTGGACGATCTAAAAACCAAAGAGTGTATAGATATATTAAGGACAAATATATTTCCAAAATCATTAACACTGATGCTTTTAAAGTTGTCATTTCTGCAGCAACTGGAACAGGGCAGTTTGGAGAAACCATTGCTGAACCGATAATTGGAGAGCCAGGTGTCATTACTACAGAAACTTTTTCAAGTATTGGTCAATTTAAAACGGAACAGGAAGCGGGAAATTGCCTCAAATACATTAAAACTAAATTTGTGCGATCACTACTTGGAGTTCTTAAAAAGACACAGCATTTGACACCTGAAAATTGGAAATACGTTCCTATTCAAGATTTTACTACCTCTTCTGATATTGATTGGACAAAGTCCGTCCATGAGATTGATCTGCAGCTTTACAAAAAATATGGTCTGGATGAGAAAGAGATCGACTTCATCGAAACGCACGTAAAGGAGATGGCATAATGGCGGGGATCAAGATCAGTACATCTACGAAAGTTGTTCCACAATGTTATGCCTACACGACACCCGGAGTACCGGCACATGATGGGTGGACAAAAATTGGCTTTACGGAGCGAGATGTGGAGACTCGGATCAACGAGCAGACACATACAGTTGGCGTTGACCATAAGACTTGGTGGCATTTGCGTGCTGCTTATATGACAGAACCATTCGGCACGTTCACGGATAAAGATTTTCATGCTTATTTGAAGAAACTGGATGTTGTGTGTGAAGCAGGTACAGAGTGGTTTCAAATCGAACCCAATGCAGCTCGTGGGGACTTTGTGGATTTCACGCAGAATCACGGTGTTGTCAGTGCAGAGGATAATGATGCGGTGATCCCATACGCACTTCGTGACGAACAGAATCAGGCAGTAGAGAAAGCATTGGCGTATTTCCAGACCCATGCCAAGGGAGAATTTTTGTGGAATGCCAAGCCACGCTTTGGAAAGACCCTGGCTGCCTATGATCTTTGCAAAAGGCTTGGAGCTACGAACATCCTGATTGTCACTAACCGTCCGGCCATCGCCAATTCCTGGTATTCCGACTATGAGACCTTTTTCGGCGTTCAGTCTGGACTCTATTTTGTGAGCAACGTCGATGGAATTAAAGATCGAAAATATGTCTATAACCGGGATGTATACCTGCAAAAAATACGAGAGGATGAGGCTGATAAGGTTAAAGGCTGTATTGAATTTGTAAGCCTTCAGGATCTGAAGGGATCGATCTATTTCGGAGGCCAATTCGATAAATTGGAAGAGGTAAGTGATGCTACCGATGATTTCGGGCATGATAAAGGCTTACTCTGGGATATTCTGATTGTCGATGAGGCACATGAGGGCGTCGATACCTATAAGACTGATACTGCCTTCAATCATATTAGGCGCAAGTATACCCTGCATCTGTCAGGCACTCCATTTAAGGCTCTCGCAAATGATAAGTTCCCATCAGAGGCAATCTATAACTGGACTTATGCTGATGAGCAGAAGAAAAAGCGCGACTGGGATAATTCCAGCGAACTTGAAAATCCATACGAGGATTTGCCCAGACTCTCTCTGTTTACCTACCAGATGTCGGATCTCATCCGCGATAAGGTTAAACAGGGAATTGAACTCGCAGACAATGAGATTGAAGAGTATGCATTCGATCTGAATGAGTTCTTTCAGACAAATGAGTCCGGCAAATTTGTTCACGATGAGGATGTCAATAAATTCCTGGATGCATTGACGACGCAGGAGAAGTTCCCGTTCTCAACTCCGGAATTGCGCGATGAGCTGAAACATACGTTTTGGCTCTTGAATCGCGTCGCGAGTGCCAAGGCACTTGCAAAGAAGCTGGAGTTGCATCCCATCTTTAAGGATTATGAAATTATTCTGGCGGCGGGAGATGGTAAGCTGGATGAAGCGGACGAGAACGAGAAGTCTTTTGACCGTGTAACAAAAGCGATTAACACCTATGATAAGACCATTACGCTTTCTGTTGGACAGCTTACGACAGGAGTGACCATTCCTGAGTGGACAGCTGTTCTGATGCTTTCCAATATGGCTAGTCCTGCTCTTTATATGCAGGCTGCGTTCCGTGCGCAGAATCCTTGTCTGTTCCATGATACACAAGGGAACTCCTATCGTAAGAAAAATGCATACGTCTTTGATTTTGATCCGGCGAGAACCCTCACAATCTTTGAACAGTTTGCAAATGATCTGATTCCGGAAACTTCCGGGGATAAGGGTGATTTCGATGAGCGCAAGCAGCATGTTCGAGAGCTTTTAAATTTCTTCCCTGTTTATGGAGAGGATGACAATGGAAGCATGGTCGAGTTGGATGCAGAATCTGTTCTCACGATTCCGCGCCATATTCATGCAAAGGAAGTTGTGGAACGTGGCTTCATGTCAAACTTCCTGTTCGCGAACATATCTGGAATCTTTGGCGCACCGAAAGAGATTATCGACATTATCAACAACATGCAGGCACTCGAGCAGCCCAAGAAGCTCAATCCGGTTGGAATTGATGAGAATACAGCCGGTGATTTGAATTTGAATCATGAGGGAAAGGTGGAGATCCCGACAGAACAGGTAATCGGTACTGCAAGTGATCTGTTCGGCGAAAAAGTCTATAGTGATGTGGATGATCGACTTAAGCAGGTTGCTAGGGATGTCACCAAAGAGTATGCCAATCACCCTGACTCAAAAAAAATTGAAGTGGAAACGCTGCGGAATACCTTTAGTAAGCCGGTTGCAGATACACTCATGAATACAGCCAGGCAACAGTACGGAAAAGACTTGAGTAAGTCTACTCAAAATCAGCTGGAACGGAAGATACACGAAACGACAGAGTCTGTCGTAAATCGGGTATATGGTGATTATACCATACGAAATAATCAGCTTGAGAAGGAGCGGAAAGAGAAAATCACGGAAGCACAGAAATCTGGTGCGACGATGACCGCAATTCAGAATCTGAAAGACGAATATGAGCAGCGTCGTCACGATGATTTTCAGAATATGGTGAATGAGATACACCAGAAGCTCAGCAGAGATGAAACTGTTAAGAAAGCAGCGGAAACCATTGTTGAAACAGTTGAGACGGAGAAGCTAAACAAGGAAAAGGATTCTATCGAAGGCAGTGTAAGAGATCATCTGCGTGGATTCTCAAGGACGATACCGGCCTTCCTTATGGCCTATGGTGAAGAAAACACTACCCTTGCGAATTTTGATTCACTCGTGCCGGAAAATGTGTTCTGGGAGGTGACAGTTAATCTGCAAAACGGGCAGGGCGTGACGCTTGAACAGTTCCGTCTATTGCGCGACGGAGGCGACTATACGAGCGAAAACGGGAAGAAAAAACATTTTGACGGTCATTTATTTGATGAAGTTGTATTTAATGATGCCGTTCAGGAGTTTATGAAAAAGCGCACGGAACTTGCAAACTATTTCGAGACGGATCATAAGGGGGACATCTTCGATTATATTCCGCCGCAGAGAACGAATCAGATCTTCACTCCTAAACGTGTCGTAAAAGATATGGTAGATCGGCTTGAACAGGAAAATCCGGGATGCTTTGATGACCTGGAAGCAACGTTTGCAGATCTCTATATGAAATCGGGAATGTACATAACGGAAATCGTGACGCGCCTTTACCAGAGCAACAGGATGAAAACTTTATTTCCAGACAATGTGGAGAGGCTGAATCATATCTTTGCTAAGCAGGTGTATGGCTGTGCGCCTACAGAGATTATCTATCGCATCTGCTTACGTTACATTCTTGGATTCAGTGACACGATTCATATCAGCAAGAACAACATCAAGCTGTGCGACACGCTGCAATATGCAAAAGACGGGACGTTGAAGGAGGAATTGGTGAACATGTTTCAGGCGAATAGCTGAAGAGAGTGTAATAAGATTTTTTGGGGGACTAAATGAAGAAGCCGGCTTATCTAAAATGGTTGGTTGAGGAAAAGGGTGTCATTCTTGACAATGGAGAAAGGGATAACACCAGAGCGATACATGTTTATGAGAAGTGCGGCTTCCGGGAATATAATCGCACTGAAGAACACGTTTACATGGAAGTATCCAGGTGACTACTGTTTTACATAAGTAAGAGATGAGTTTTTGATGGATATAACAATAAGTCGCTGAAAGAAAGGAGCATCCTCGTATGGCATCGGTAATTACACCAGTGGATAAAAAGTATACAGATTTTATGGATGAGATTTCTCCCGATGAACTCTACGAAGGGCTTCTCGCATATGGTTTCTTTGCTGAAAAGCTACCACCAGTATTTACCGCTGTTCCTTTCTTCAATTATTGTAAAATAGTATTCATTCCGCTTGAAACAGGCTGGAATGAATACATAACCTTTCGGGTAATGCGTAATATCAGCATACCTCGGCTCATGGGAATACCAAATCCATTTAAGTACCAAAGAGTGTGTTATGAGCTTAGGAATGACTGGGAGAAGTTACGCGCCCACTTCCACGCGCAGACGGATGGGCAGATTTACCGCGTCAGCCGAATCCATGTTCGCAAAGAATACAACGAAAAACGTATCTTTGAGATGAATTATAAAAACTGGCGAGTAGATGGTAACCCAGAGTTAAACCTGTTGATACTTGACAAAGGGACGAGCCGCTTCATTGTTAAAGCTGATGTCTCCACGTGCTTCCCCAGCATTTACACGCATTCAATTCCGTGGGCATTGGTGGGGAAAGAGAAAGCGAAGAAAACAATTCACGACGACACTTGGTATAACAGGATTGATCAGGCGTGTTCAGATATGCGCAACGGTGAAACGCATGGGCTTCTTATCGGACCGCATGCTTCAAACCTGCTTTCAGAGATTATTCTGACGGTGATAGATAAGAAGCTCTATGATAAGGGCTATCGTTATGCTAGGAACATAGATGATTATGACTGCTATGTTGACAGTTATGATGAGGCGCAACGATTTCTAAGAGATCTTGAAGAAGCTCTTCGTGAATTCGATTTGCCTTTGAATCATAAAAAAACAAAGATTGTTGAGCTTCCTATTGGTTTAGAGAAAAACTGGAAACATCAACTGAGTGATTTGCCCAAGGTGGGTGAGTCAGGAGTGGTTGAGTATCCACAGGTAAACACGTTTATTGATACAGCTTTAATGCTGGCAACAGAAACAGGCGATTTCGCAATAATCAATTATGCTATCAAAAAACTGAAAGGATTAAAACTCTCTGCCAATGGAAAAAGGCTGGCGGCAAAACGGTTCATACATATGGCAACGCTTTATCCTTATCTCTTGCATTTGATGGAAGAATATGTGCTCACACCATATGAAGTGGATATAAGTGATATCAAAGCGCTTTCAGATACAATCTATCGAGATGCAGTCAAGTTAAATGACTACGAGAGCCTGTGTTATTCGATTTATTTTGCAGTCAGATTTGGTTTTGTGCTTGATGCTTTTGAAAACAATTATAGTGCAGCACAAGACTATGTAATCAAGAGCAGAGATTGTCTGCTGCTAATTATGGCATGGATATACTTCATGAAGCAGAATCACGGGAATAGAGATGCAACGCAGGTCAAGCCGCTTAATAAAGTAGCTATGGAACTGAAAAACACGGACATGGATCGTTACTGGCTGTTCTGCTATGAAGCTTTAACTTGGGGCAGTTTACCAGGTCAATGGCGGTTAATGAAAAAAGCGGGTGTAAGCTTTATCAGAAGGGAAGTATTAGATGGCACTACCTCGACTAACACCGAATCAAATTGAACAGATTGCTCGCATCATGGGTAACACCGATGGTGATGAGAAGGGCTTGAAGGGCTTCGAGATAGGCCATAACCTTGCCCAATGTCATATGGATGACCCGGATCAAGGAGTGACAAAGTGGAAACGTCTTTATAATGCTTTCTGCAAGGCGGTGAACAATAGTGGTTCTACGAATGCTGTTTACCAATTTATACAGTATTGCATGAACCCGGCACAAGGTTTGCAGAACCCCAAGCGATATAACTGGATGAGGCTCGAACTTAACATGGTTCTGATGCTAATAGGCATTGAAATAAGGGACGATGGACAGTTTCATTCGATTTCAAAAGCCCAGTCACTTGGAGAAGTTCAGCGGCGAACAAAAGAACTGCGTGAAAAGATGACTGGCTACGGAGCGCATCCAGAGGTGCTGAAATGTTGTCGAGACGAATTGTTGGCACAGGATTATTTTCATGCTGTTCAGGAAGCAGCGAAGAGCCTATGTGATCGTGTAAGAACGATGTCTGGGTTAACAACAGACGGAGCAACATTATTCAATACGGCTTTTGCAGTTGGTAGTCCGTATATAGCATATAATTCATTGCGAACCAGCAGTGAACAGAATCAGCAAAATGGGCTTAAGGAAATGCTCTGTGGCGTGATTCACATGGTCAGAAATGTTACTGCTCATGAACTGAGGATTCACTGGGATGTGAATGAGAAAGATGCAGTGGATATCTTAACTCAGATTTCATATCTTCATAAATTGCTGGATGTGTGTATAGCTGTGCCGAGGACGACGCCATGAAAATTGAAATGAAGCGCTTTGGAAAGCCTATTGAGCCAGGAAAAGAAAAGAGAAAGAGCAGAAATGCTCTTTTGGGGGTAATTGTTTTCCTTCTTATCGCTATTGCGGTTGTAACTCTTGCATCGATCGGTATTGAAGCGGCTATCAGACATTGCGTTGTTCTTGGGCAAGAAGGAACATGGGCAGCATCAGTAGCATCATACTGGGGTGGCATCATCGGCGGCGTGGCCTCTGGCATACTTGCTTTCCTTGGAGTCTTCTATACGATCAGATATTACAAAGAATCAGATGCACAGAAAGAAAGAGCGGCGGTACAGCCATTTCTTTTAGTCGAACTCGGGCAAGATCCAAGGCATGGGCTAAGCAATGGCTTTAGCCTTGGAGATCGAACGGATGATAAAGGAAAACAGAAAACGATCAATGTAACCATTAAGAATATAGGAAACGGGTTTGCAAAAACATTAGTCATCTACACCGGGTTTAATGTTGGTGGGTATACATTTAACAAAGTTATTAATGTTGGAGAAAATGCATATACGTTCTTCGTTCTAAACAAAGATAATATTCAAGGTGGTGTCTCTTTTTCTCTGCAGTACATTGATTCGATGACAAATGAATATATACAGGAATACATAATAAAATCGAATTACAGCACCATCGAAATTGAATGCGGGTATCCACAATTGCTTGAACAATAGCGTCCTGCTCCGCACAGTCGACGCCACGTATTTCAAGGTCCGCTTCATCCGGATTGCTGGCTGCGAGGTGCATTTCGGGGCGGATTATAACGTCGTGAAAGATAAAAGTATTGATGAGCCGATTCTGCGGCTAATTGAATTGATGACTCAAAAACGTACATTGCGAATCAGTTGCAGGAGTTTACCCATCAGGACCACAAAAGTGGACGGTTTATCGAGACGCCGGAATACCCAGAATTTCCATGGTATGAAGGAATCATCAATGCCGTTGCCCATCGGGACTGGGCTGCGACCGGACAGTTCATCAAGGTCAGCATGTACGATGACAGGCTGGAGATTGAGAGTCCGGGACGGTTTTCGGATATCGTGACGTCAGACAACATTTCATGTACACGGTTCTCTCGTAATAAGCGGATTTCCCGTGTGATGACGGAATTTGAATGGGGGCGTGAAAAAAATTCATTCCGATATGGAGGATGCTGGACTTCCGGCACCGGAGTATATCGAAGGTTCGAATACAGTACGGCTGATCCTTCGGAATAATATTGATGAGCGGATGCCACACAGAAATACAGCATCGGATAATTTTTCAGGTGAAGGATCAAATAATAAAATAAATCGTATTACTAGGAAAGGATATTTCGTATGTGCGACCGGTACTGGACAGAAGAATCTCCTGAGTTGAGGGGGATTGTAGAAGAAATGAATCGTTCGCCGCTGGTCAGGAAATGGCACCAAATGAACACTGTGAAAACATACGGTGAAATGTGTCCGACGGATGTGGTTCCTGTTATTGCGCCGAACCGATCCGGGACAAGAGCTGTATTCCCTATGCAATGAGGCTATTCCGGAAAAACACTGTTGATTAACGCAAGGGCTGAGACGGCAGCGGAAAAATCGACCTTCAAAGAGGACTGGTTGAAGCATCGCTGCATTGTTCCTGCCTCCTGGTATTTTGAATGGGAGCATCACTTGGGGAATGATGGGAAAAAGCATACCGGTGACAAATATATGATTCAGTCCAAGGGTAGCACAGTGACATGGCTTTGTGGTTTATACCGGATCGAAGAGGGGCTTCCGCACTTTGTGATTCTGACACGCGAGCCGGGAGAGAAAATTCGATTTATTCATGATCGTATGCCGCTTATTATGCCGGAACAGATGATAGACAGTTGGATCAATCCGGGGAGAAAGCCGGAAGAATTACTGGAGTATTCCCTGACAGATGTGATTTATGAGAAGGCAGCAATCAATGATTGAGTAGAATGACCTTCTGCTATCCTTTTTGATTCCCATCCTCCAGCTCAAACAACTCCTCTATTGTCTTCTGATAGTAGGCTGCGAGCCGGAGGGCCATCTCCAGAGAAGGGCAGTTCTCGCCAAGCTCATAGCGGCTGATCGTATTGATGTTTGCCTGGATAGCCTGGCTGACTTCACCCTGTGTTCGGCCGGAAGCCAGGCGACATTCCTTGAGATGATTCTGTACCGCCATAGTCTGCACCCCCTCCTCTCATCACGTTATCTTCTGTCATTGGTTACCGAACCACTTTGCCGAAGGTTCGGAAGCTGTCGTCCTCACGCACCGGAATCGGTGCGTATTTTTTATTTAAGGAGATCAGAAAGGCATCGTTTCGGATGTGCTCCAGCCGCTTGCAGTAGGACATGCCGTTGAGATAGAAGATGCCGATCTCGCCATCTTGCAGTGTCTCCTGACTGTGCACCCAGACAACCTGAAGGTCGATGAACTGCGGTTCCATGCTGTCTCCGCTAATCCGAACACCATAATCGGCAATCTCCGGAATTTCTTCCCCAACTTCAATCTCTTCATACTGTCCGTCATCAAGGAAATTTCCGGTTCCGGCAGATACGCTTGTCGTATACAGGTGAAGCGTGCGCCTGCGGGGAACATACGGGATGACCTTGCGCTCTTTCACGTAGCAGGAACGAAGGTGCAGCAGCTCAATGTAGTCGAGCACCTTTTCTTTGCCGCTGTCGTTTAGTGTACTCAGGGGATTCTTCGGATTGCTGCCGAAGTATTCCTCGTAAATGTCCGGGATCTGCAGGATCAGGCAGAGGTGCAGCAGCGTGCTGACGCTGGGCTCTGCCTTGTCCCTCTCCCATGCGGAGAGTGCCTTGTTGGTCGTCGGGCATCCCGCGTCGGTGAGCCGCTTTGCGAGTTCGATTTGATTCAGTCCTGCGTTTTTGCGATATTTTGTGATGATACTGCCAATGGATGCCATGGTAGAACCTCTCTTTTCTGTCGCCTGTTCCGGCGTTTTATTCCATCTGCTGATTAGTATGGATTTCTCATGTACAGGATATCACATACAAAACATAAAATCAATTTAAATACGATATTCAACGTAAATGATGATTAAAATCGAATGAAAACAGAACTATGATACGGGCATCAGATGGAACGGTAAAAGAGCAAAAAAGATCAGCTAAGCCGCATACTCTGATATTCATCTCTGTTTACGCAGACCGTGCAGGAGCGCACATTCGGAACTGGTCTGCCAGGCAGGACCCCTCGTCGGTTCGTTTCCCTTTCCGGTAAGAGACGGTCAAATCGTATATTGCACATAACGAGGAGAATGTTCAATGACAATACAGGCTGCAGTGGCAGGGAAAAATGGAAGATACGGCGCATTTGCCGCGTGTTGTATCAAGGACGGGACGATGCTTGGCTACGTGGTCAAGGGTGAAAGTGTGGTGAAGTGTCCGCTCTGCGGGAGCTATATGAGAGTGACGGTCAAAGGCGGGCGGATGATCATTCACGAGGTCTTCCCAGACGATGCTGGCAGACAGGACGAACAGTAAGAAAGGAAGGGCATCCATGGATCAAATTATTCTACACAGTGACTGCAACTGTTTCTACGCATCCGTAGAGATGCTGCATCATCCGGAGCTTGCGGACAAGCCGCTGGCGGTCGGAGGAGATGAAAAGGAACGGCATGGCATCGTGCTGACAGCCAATTATCCGGCAAAAAGAAGAGGCGTCAAGACCGGTATGGCACTTTGACAGGCAAGGCAGGCCTGTCCGGATCTTGTATTTGTGTCGCCCAGGATGGATCTCTACATCCGATTTTCTCGTATGGCAAGGGCGATTTATCATGACTATTCGGATCAGGTGGAGAGCTTCGGGTTGGATGAATGCTGGCTGGACGTAACTAAGACCTGTCATCTTTTCATCGGCATCCGGACCATTGGGGATCTCGCTGCAGCAGATTCTCAGATCCTGAAGGAGTGGTTCGGTAAAGTCGGACTCATGCTCTCTGTTTTTGCCAGAGGAGAGGATCAGACGCCGGTCAGCGAGGTTGGGTTGAAGCACCCATCAAGAGCATCGGCAACAGTACGACTACACCAAGGGATCTGGTGAACAACGAGGATGTGAAGCTGGTCCTCTACCTGCTCTCGGAGAGCGTTGCCAGCAGGCTGAAAGAGAACGGCTTTATCGGTCAGGTGGTGGAGGTCTATGTAAGAGACAGTGAACTTTTGGGCTTTCATCAGCAGAAAAAGCTGCGCGTTCCCACCAACATTTCGGAAGAAATCGAGAAGGCGGCAGCTGATCTTTTCACGAGGCTGTACCGCTGGAATCAGTCAATCCGCAGCCTCGGAATTCGGGTAGGAGACTTGCTGCCGGAGACTGCTCCCAGACAGCTGGATCTGTTCGTGGACGAAGGGCGGCGGGAGAGGCTCTTTCTGGCAGATCGGATGGTGGACAGGATCAGAGGCAGGTTTGGCTTTTACGCGGTATCGCGGGGAATTATGACGCAGGATCCCTATCTGTCCTCACTCAACGCAAAGGCGGATGACCACATGATTCATCCGCACTCGTATCTGGAGCGCGGCAACCGGAGTGGTGCAGAGCGGCTACTGCAGGCATAAGGAAGGAGTTGAGATGGTATGGGAGTATACGACTATCATCAGGAGAAAGCAGGGGAAGATGGCAAAGTTCCTCTGTATGAGAAGCGACCGGAGGTGACAAAAGAGAATCCGTATAAGGCTTATGTTGGGGTGACAGCAGATTTCACGGAGGATGGAATGCTCACGCCAAAGAGTATCCGCTGGGAAGATGGCAGGGTCTATGAGATCGACCGAGTACGGAGCGTGCAGCGCATGGCCAGCCGGAAAGCAGGTGGCGCAGGTCTTCGGTATGAGTGCCGGATTCAGGGATCATCCGTAAGTCTTTATTATGAGGGAAACGGTCTCTGGTTCGTCGAACGAAAAGTCCCGAGGATGATCTGAAAGGACAGGCGTAAGAGGCCGTCGGAATATTTGACAATAGAATATGGTGAGATATTCCCGGAGGGAGCCGAATCGGTCGCGGGAGGACTGCCGTAAGAAAAGCCTGACGCAGGAAGCGCAGGTGCAGTTCTCTGACAGGCGTTCAAGGAGGAAACGAATGGGTGGAACGCGTGAATATCAAGAGTTTGTAAGAGCTGTACGAATCGGTACACGGGCAACCTGGAAGGCAGAGCCTTCTTAACAGATGTATTGACCGGAAACAGTGTATTCAAAAAGGATTCAGAGGAGCCTGCAAAATGGAAGCTGAGCTGTGAGCACGAAAGTCGTGCTTACAGAAAATTCAGTGGTGTTTTGCGGGCTTCTTTTTTTGCGTGCGAGTATCGCATTTTTTAGGGACAAACGCTTAAAACAAACATATTTTTGAAGGGCTTCTGTTTTGCATCAAGCTCCCGGAAAGGAGAGGAAATGCGAATCGGAAGTAGAGATGAACAACAGAGAGGCAAGACGATTGGAGGCAGGATCAGAGAACTGAGAAAGAGTGCTGGCATGACACAGGAGCAGCTGGCAGACCTTCTGCAGTTGGAGAATAAATCATCGGTTTCCAAGTACGAGTCAGATAAAACAACGCCGACACCGGAACAATTTGTCTGTATGGCAAAGGCCTTTGGTACATCCACGGACTACATTCTTGCCGGTCAAATCCCGGAAAGAGGAGCAAAACTTCTGCAGGCAGAGAAGATCCTGCAGAGTATGACTCTGGATAAAACCCTGGACGCTGCAATCACCATGCTGCTCACACTTCGGGGACTGGAATAAAACGGGGTGCCAGATAAGCAACCTTTTGTTGCACATTGAGGTAACGACGGAGGGGATGAAAAACGGTACGATAAATGTGTTCTGAAACACAGAGCAGCGCGCGGCTTTGGAGGACATCACAAGGAGGTATGCGATGGGATCCGAAGCGGATTTTTATGAATATCGTACAAAGCTGAGGCACTACGAAAGAGCGGGTCCGGAGGTAAGAATCCAGTACATTCTCAGACACTACACCAGTATGCAGAGGATTGTCGGGGATTATGAGAACAAGATGAAGATTGCCATTCAGGAGGAAGCGGCCTTTAATATCCGCAAGAGTCGGGGCGAGCCGGGTGAACGAGTACAAACCGGGTTTTGGTCAGATCCCACGATGGAACAGGCGATGCGGGGGTTGGAAATGGATCAGACCTTTCAGCGTGGCGATATCCGAACTTTGCTGCGGCATGTGGATCAGCCGAATTAGCACATACAGGATTGGAATATTGTGAAAGATATGAAGTTTGACTGCGCGCAGATCCGTGAGGCTTTGCACATATTGAAGCCGGAAGAGGAGGATCTGTTCATTGATTATCTGAATGGGAAACGAACGGTAGACAGTATTGCGGATGAATATCGAATCCAGTATCAGTCAGCGAAGAACAAGATTGCCAGAATCCGGATCAAAGTGATCAGAAGTGCAGCACAGACATTGATGATCCGCTACGGCAGGAACAGGAGAGAATGGTTATGGGACTTGAAATAAATTTTTATGGAAGTATTGGTAGGCGAAAAGATCCAACAGCAAGTGAGAAACTATTCCTGCGGTTCAGTGAGGCCTGCGATTACTATAACCTGGGTCTGGTTCATATCAGGAGACTTGCCAGGGAAGCGGACGCAATCTACCACATTTACGGCGCGCCACCGTTGATCGAAAGGGAGAAGCTGGATCAGTATATTCAGGAGTTCAGACGAAGCTGAGGGTGAGGATGCCTGAATGCAAGAATCAAGTGGATTTTCGGAGCATGGAGAGATTTCTCTGTGCTCCTTTTCTATTCAGACGATATAAGGCGTGCTTGACAATACATTAAAATCAATGTATTCTTTAAGCAAGATGAATATATATGATTACACCACTTCTGGTGGAAAGAACTTGATTGAGGAATATATTGATGCCCTGCCTGTGACTTCCAAAACTGAGATTTATGCAGCAAGACAGCTGATTCGGGACAAGGGAGTGGAAGCGTTTTCTTTAATTGTGACGCGGCAGCTGTACAAGAAGCTTTGGGAAATAAAAATATCGCAGGAACGGATTATGTATGTCATACAAGATAAGAATTCGGTCTATATGCTACATATCTGTAAGAAGCAGAAGGGCAAAGCGGAAAAGCAGGAATTGGAAAAAGCAAAAAAGAGAGCAAAGGCTGCAGGTCTTCTGTGATAGAGGTGAGTAGTATGGCATTTGTAAAAGCAAATTTAGATGAGGAAAAAGCAAAATTAAATGATCTGATTTCCAGTAATGAAGAGGCTAGGAAGGCATACGAGGAGTTTCAGGCCAAGATTGCGCTGCAACAGCAATTGGTTCAGATGAGAAAAGCAGAGCGTATGACACAGACAGATGTAGCTGCGGCTGCTGGTATCTCTCAGCAGGCTGTCAGCCGGATCGAGAAGGGAGCAGGGGCGACGATTAACTCTCTGATCAAATATCTGACGGGAATTGGATATGGCATTGAACTTAAGAAGATTTGATGATTCTTTTAGTGGCGCCGGTGATAGGAATTCGGCACAGGATAATCTAGCATATCGGTTGTCATTCGGTTGTCAAAGCGACAACCAAATGACAACCAAAAGCCTCAAAAGTGGAAAGAAAGGAAATAAAACAGTTCAAAAGTGAACTGTAAAAGACAGAAGTTACAAGCAAAACCACTCAGCATCAAAGTTGTTTCGGCGAGTTTGAGTAACAGAAGCAAGTATGTTTCTGCTATAAAACTGTTTAAAAGACAGCGTTTCGACGTTTTATTGGAGCAAAAAGCTCCTTAGTGATACTGTTTTGATACGAAAAGCGAGAAAAAATAGGTTCAAAAGGGAGTTGTTGAATTTAAGCTTTATATTACAAATTATAGGGATGCCTACAACTATTATATCGATAGATTGTAGATGGAAGTAGGAGCTTATTATGAAAGATATTATTGGAGAATTAAATAAATACCCGGAGGGATATTGGGATTTTAAAGGGAAAATTAAAACAGGGATACATAATATAGGAAAGTATCCTGCTACAATGGTTCCGGATATGCAATATGAGTTATTGAATATAATTGTAAAACAAATTAAAGATAATAATATTAAATTATTAGACCCATTTTGTGGTTCAGGAACCACTTTAGTAATTGCACAAGATTTAGGGATTGATTCAACAGGCATAGATATCAATCCTTATGCAACTTTATTATCATATGTAAAAACGAATGTATATAATCGTGAGAAGATGTTATCTGCAATTGCTAAAATAGAAAATAATTTAAATCAAGAGCAAAATTTTAAAGAGCATTACTTTTATAACATAGAAAAGTGGTTTAGAAAAGACATAATTCAGTCATTGAGTAAAATTAGACAATGTATCATTGCTGAGGAAGATGTAAGTATTAGGAAGTTTTTGTGGATTTGTTTATCGGAAACAATATTTAAATTTAGTAATGACAGAACAAGTACTTTTAAATTGCATATTTTACCTGAAGAAAAAATAAATCTTATACAGGATGATTGTATTGGATTTTTTATTGGTAAAGTTAAAGAAAATGCTAGTTTATTAAATTATGAAGAAAAAAACAGAGTGAAAATTATTTATGGTGATTGTTGTGAAGTTATGCAACATAAGCTAAATGAGAAGTTTAAAATCATCTGCACATCTCCTCCATATGGTGATAATTCTACAACGGTCACATATGGTCAAGCCTCAATTTTATCCCTGAAATGGATTGATAATAAAGATTTGTCGTGTGAACCATCTGTTTTAGAAACATATTCTACAATAGATAAAATTAGCATTGGTGGAGAAAAAAGGGAAGCTTGTAATACAAAGGACATACAATTACTTAATGAATATTTAAATGAAATATCTGTAGATAAGAGGGGTAAAGTAATTAATTTTTTTGAAGATTATTATATTGCGTTGAAATCCATGGAAAGTTGCTTAGCAAAAGATGGATATTTAATAATGACAGTAGGGAATCGAAGCGTAGATGCAATTATGCAACCGTTAGATAATATAACGATAGAAATAGCGGATAAATTGGGATTACAAATGGTTTCTAAATTTAATAGAAATATATTATATAAAAAAACACCACTTACACTTTCTCCGGCAAAAAATGAAAAAATCGTAAAATCCATATCCGAAGAAACAATTTTAATATTCACAAAGTAGGAGGCAATAATGAGATTATCAGTATCTGGGAAAATAATTAAGGAAATTTCAGAAAAGATTCCGAGTACGACTTATGCAATAGTTGAATTGATAAAAAATTCATATGAAGCAATGGCTAGCAATGTGGAAATTAATGTCTACGATAATATGCTTGAAATTCTCGATGATGGAGAAGGAATGGATTTAGATGATATTCATGAATTGCTTATTGTTAGTCATAGTAATAAAGAATATGGGGTAGTTAAAAATGGTAGAATAATTTCAGGTGAAAAGGGACTGGGATTTTTTTCTGTCTTTAAATTTGGAAGTAAGATTACCGTACAAGCTTCAAAACAGAAGTATGATTATAATTTTTCTATAGACATGAATGAAATTGAGTGTTTAAAAGATATTCATGATTCTAATGTTGATATTGCTAAAAGCCCAAGTATTGATTTAAAAAAGCATGGTACAAAAATAACTATAGAAAATTTAAATTCAGAAACTATAGAACTTTTTAGAAAAATATTAAATAATTCACCAGATTTTTTGAAATTACAAAATTCTATAATTGATAAAAACTTTAAAATTAAAATTAATAAATTATACAAAAACGCAGAAGAAATACAATCAGATATTAGTAACTCACTAGTTAAGGATAAAATCATTGCAAAAGCATGTTTTGAAAGCAAAACACACAGAGTAAATGACACGTTTTATTATAGAATTTGTATAAATGATTTGTGGTATGATATTGATATTGATGAGAAATATAATCATTTATTAGCTAATAATGATTTTGAAATGAAATTTGAGATAAATTATTTTAAATTTAATACTGGCGAATTAAAGAAAGTTTCTGATTATTATAAAGATCAAAAATTGAAAAAAATTACGCCCTTAGTCTATTTTAATAATGTATATTTTAGTAATGACTTATATGATGTTGAAATCAATGCATCTAGTAGCTCAAAAAAAGTAATACGGCAACAAGTTGGCATTATTAATATTTTCTTAATGAAAAAAGGTATTTTAGATTTTAATTCAGACAGAACTATGTTAATAGAATCTAAAAATCAACTTTTATTACAAGAACTGCTGAATTTTATATCTTCTTCTTCTCAAATTAAGATAAAAGAGATTGAAGATTTGGAAAAACAGCAGAAACCTAAGAATAGAACAGTTAAAATGATTAAAGATGACTCATTAAAAGATAATGGAATTGATGATTCTAATATTGAAAAAATATATTATCAAGATAAACTTGAAGAAACATTTGATTCAATGAAACTTGGTAACTGGAAAATTGTGCATAATAACGGGGATGTAACGAATATAAGTGTTATAGATTACCCAGATGCAAAAATGCGTTTTCTATTAAGTGAATTAGAGATTGCCAAGGAGTACAAATTAGACGAGATTTTAGAAGCTACAGATTGTAAAGGAACTCAACAAATAAAACCACAACATATAGATATTCAGCCAGCAAAGAATATTTCTTTTGATTCAAAAAATGAGAAACTTATTGTAATGAGTCCATCAGATATTGTCTTTAAAATTAAATTTATTGATAAAATATCGAGTAAAGAATTTGATTTTAATCAAACAATTCCTTGTGTTAAAAAAACAGTTGATATAAAGACTAATAAAACAGGATTTATACATCCCTTTATTTCGTTAAATAAAACTGCTGTATTGGATAATGACTTAGTAAATTTTATAAATGAATTTAATAAAGTTTATGATAATGATAGCTGTAAACTGTTGAGAGTAGCATCTGTAAGAACATTGTTAGAAGTAATCTGTTGTGAAATTTTGGATTTTCTTAAAGAAAACAAGAGTGAATATTTGAAAGAAAATTTTAAAAAGATATTCTCTGAAGATAGCATTAAGAATAATTTGTTTTCTAAAGTGACGGATGATAGAGATAAGAGAGCGGTAACTAGCATATATGATACAAATAAGCAGAGTTTAATAACAGGTGCCTTTGTAGATAAATATAACTATTCAACTCATGGATTGACCCGTATTGTTAATGAGGAATTTTATAAAGGGGATCAACCGATATTTAATTTACTTTACTCTTACTTATTGTTTGTAGCTCAAGATAAGATGTAATTATTTTATCTATCTGTGCTTGCAATATGCTTGCAAAAAATCGGATAAACAGAAATAAACTGGATAATAAGGCTAGACCTGATAACAAAAATATTGATTTTATGCTATTTACACAAAAGGATATCAATGGACATATCGAGTGGGAGTAGAGTAACGAATGTGATTCTGTTATAAAACCGTTGAAAATACAGTGCTTGACATTATCCACAAGAAAACTTGATGATTTGCGGCATCGTCTTCCTTATTATGGGCATTCAAAAGCGCAGGAAGTATGCTGTACCCCAAAAAGAAAGTACGATATGGCAATAAAGCTATAAGATGCCAGATGGATTTCTGTTACAATGATGCTTAAGAAAGATTACAGGCTCAGATATTAAGATCCGGGGCAATATAAAATACAGCTGCTGCAGAGGGGGGATCATGCGGGGATTTACGAGGGGATCAAGTCTTACTGACGGCAATTTATCCTTATCCATAGCGCCGGCTCTCACACCGGGAGGGGTGGAAGAGAATCCATTGTTTTTCAGTGGAGAGCTTGCGAATCCCCTGGTGGTCTCGGGGGGACTTCTGGTCCTGGCAGACATTGTAAGCAGCAGATACTTCAAGTATGCACCGGTGGGTCAGAAGGATCCGATTCTCTCCGCCCAGGGAGACAGACTCAGGGCGGAGTGTTTTTCTGCCTGCAATGGCGTCTATGCGAGAATGGATCTCTTTCAAAGCGCTTTAGAGGGGGAGATTCTCTATGGCACGACAAATGTGGATATTGGCAATGACTTGCGAAGATCCCTGCTGCAGCTAAGGGCAGAAGATCGCCTGAAGTTCCGAATCGGCGGCGACGGCTGGAGGACATTTCACAGCAGATCATCTGGTGACGGATCTACACTGACAGAGATGCTGATTCAACGCCCGGTAAAAATGCCGGATCGCTGGATTCGCGCTCTGGGGAACACAGCCATGCTGCATCAGAAGATGAAGTACCGCTTTCATGTGGAGGGGATGCAGGCAAAGGCCTTTATTGCCATGCTGCCGCCTGTTACAGGAAAGGAGCAGGCAGGATGGCTGACAGCAACAAAAAGAGGTGTAGCCCTAAAATTCCGGGAAGAAAAAAACAGTGTCTACATTCATGGCCTTCACCGACTTGGCGCGCTCAAGCGAATTATGAGTTATGTAAATGCCGTTTATTTTTATGCGCCTGATGAAGCCGGACAGATGATGCTTGAAGTCTGTATGCCGGGCGCCAATATAACCCTGGGCGTAACCGCCAAGAGTTACGAGGGCTATTCAGGCGAGGGGGCGCTTCTTGACTCTCTTTCCGATCCTAAAATACTAGAATACGCAGATCGGATTGATGATGTGTTGAATTTCGAGCCGAAACTTGATCTGGACAGCATATCCAAATCAATGGGGATCATAAAAGAGGATATGGATGATGCCATAGAGCTTCTGGCAGTCTCGGGAAAGCTCGGCTTTGACGTTCGAGAGAATGCCTTTTTCCACAGGGAATTGCCTGATGATCCGGACAGAATATTAGGGGATAATCCCAGGCTTTTGGCTGCAAAAAAGCTGATGGAAAGCGCCACATATATAGAAGACAATATATGGCATGTGAGATCCGGCGATGCGGATTACAGGGTCATTTATCCTGTTGACGGAAGAGCAGAAGATGCAAAGTGCACCTGCAGCTGGTACCTGCGGCATCAAAACAGCAGAGGACCCTGCAAGCACATCCTGGCAGTAAAAATGAAAAAGGGAATATCCTATGGCAAGTAAACTTGAAAAAGCAGTGGAAATCTATCGTTCTTTGGGATATGAGGAGACGGATTTTGACGATATTCTAAAGCTCGGGACAGGAAAGCGGGATGAAGAAAAGATCGCGAGAGAAGGACTCAAATCCGGAGAGTGGACGAAAATCAAGCAGCTGTCCCCCAATAGCTACGGTTTTGTTCCTGTGGTGGATGCAGACCTGGATAAGCTCGCCATTTTTGCCATCCGCGTGGGCGTGGATGCCAGACGAGCCGCAAATGTTGTAAGCCGACCCAGTGAAGTTGCTCTAAGAGCGATTGAGGCTCGCGGAAAGAGCTATGCTATCAACTTTATCAATGCCGCATCCAGCGCAAACAGGAGAATCTGGGAGCATTCCATGTCCCGTCTGGGAATGCTGTCATTGAAACTGCTTCATCAGATGAATCTTGCCATACCCGAGTCTGTGGACTATATGAAGGACTGGGCAGCCGGGGCAGCTGTGATTTTGGGGATCCGCAAAAAGGATTATACATTTGACGATAATTTTGTCCTGGAAAAAGAGGAGCTTTTAAGAAGGTTTTGCGAGCATATCGAAGTGGGAATTTCCGTGAATGTGCCGGCGACAGGACCTTTTTCGGAAGTTCTGATCTGGGGCGTAGAGAATGGGATACTTGACAGAGATCAGGCTTTGGGACAGGTTTTCTATGGCCTGCAGATTGCCCGGAGGCCGGGCGACAGAAAGGCTTTTGTCAATGTTCTTGAGCAAATCGGCCTGTCGGATGATGAGATTAGGTCTCGGGCAGAGAGCATCCTTCCCCTGCTGGGTCTTGGAGAAACACCGATTCTGGAAAGATTTGCCCCTATTCTTATTGAGAGCGCTTCGGATGATTTCCTCTATCCCCTATTGATTTCCTGTACTTCCGCAAAGACGAATAAAGTCAAGAAAATGATTCTGCAATCGGCACTCAAGAGAGAGAAACCGACATCAGCGGAGGCATTTGCGGAGTGGATTTTACCTTATAAGCAGCAGGAGGATCCAGGCATTGCCCGACTTGCTGCAAAGCTGGAGCAGGCCTGGGGATTAAGTGTCGAAGTGGAGGATCATCGGCAGGGACTGAGGGGGCTTTGGCAAAAGACACCAAAACTCTGGGAAGTTCCCGAGTTTGCGATCGGGGAGATTTCCCCTGAGAAACTGACAGATCTGCTGTCGGAGATTGCGGCAAGAAGGCAGTGTGTAGAGGATCTCAATTTCGAGAGATTCCTTGCCATGGCAAATCGCATTGCCTATGAGAACCCGCAGGCGGCCAAAATAAGTCTTGGCGGGATCCCGACCGATGGTTCCGGCGGCCTTCTGTCTCTGGCCTGCTGGGTGAATGGGCTGGGATATGATTGCTGTCCGGATCGCATGATCAGAGATTGGAATGGCGGGAGAGAAGTATCCAGGATGGGATACGGAGAACTTCTCTATGCAAGAAGATCGGTCTTGTTCGCCACGATTGATCAATGGCCCTGCCTTTTGAGTACACCGAGCTTTGAGGATCTGAGCATCCGTCTGACAGATCTTTTAAAGAGGCTCGAACGATATGAGGGGGAGCATTTGCCATATGTCTCTGAGCCGGATTTGCAGTTGGCGCTGACAAGACTGGATTTGGAACTTCTGGCAGAAGAGAAGACGAGAGAAAGTATAGAGAGGCTGGAGTCTCTGCATCTGCAAATTCAGCTTCCCTCCGGGGAAATCCTGCAGGATGCCGGGGGAAATGCGCTTATGGCGGGAGAAATCATTGCTGCCTACTTAGAGGATCCCTATGTAGAGCCTGCATTTGTGCCGGGAAAGACGCCCTACTGGAGGATAATAGACTTTGCCATGCCCCAAAGCCTTGGCCTACTACCCAATCGTTTTTCCTACAGCTGCAGTGACCTCTTTTCCATCTTTCCCAATGGGGGAGATTTCTCCCTGACCGCTGTGCGCAGGGAGTGTGAAGTGTACCACGGTCAGGGCCTTATTTTAAGGCAGATCGCAAGGCGAAAAAAGCCGATTCCCAAGGGAGCGCTCATGAATTGGATTGCCGTCTGGGGCAATCTGACGGAGAAAAATGCCGCCGATGTGATTCGGGCAACGCATGAAGCCTGGGAGAGAGGTCTTCTTCTGCCGCAGTTGGCAGATGCTTCCTATCTGGACTGGACCGGGGGTGAGCCCTGCAATTTGGCAAGTCTGGCTTTGGCCATGGAGAATCTGGCAAATGAGGGGCTGTTAAGCCTGCTCTGGCAAGCGGCATGTGACCTGGTCGCGGCATCCCTTGCCGCGCCGCGCATGCTGGCAGGGACAGCCGAGCTCGTAAAGTTTTTGAGAGATGATTTGGAAGAGATGGTTCTGGCTGTACAAAAAGATCTGGCGCCCCAGGAACTCTTAGAGATGAGGGCTGTTGAGAAACTGGCCGCCAGGACGGGTTCCTCGAAGGCGGTCAGCTATGCCAGGGAGGTCATCGACAGACGCAACACTCTTGCCCCTGAGCCGGCCGGGGATGCAGAGGCATGCAAAAAGGCAGGGGAGAGCCATAAGGCCACGGGAATCCGGGCAGCTGCCGGACCCGGGGAGGCGCCGGACGACTTCCTGCCTCCGGTGGACTTCGAGCAAGTCTGGCGCATTCCGCATGAGGGCAAAGAGCCAATCGAAGATCATGTGACATTTTGCGTCAAGAGTATGGAGGTAAGAAAAAAGGAGAAGGCCTTTCAGTTTTACCTGCAGCTGCCGGATATCTCTGACTGCCGGTATCAGGTAACCCTCTACGGATGGTTCTACGGCATTTCTGAGGAGGGACAGCTCTCAGGCATAGAACTTAAGAAAGGCGAAGAAGCTGCCGCCGGAGAGGGAAGGGAAGTATGGCTTCATTACGATCCCGACAGGAAAAAACTTGTCGTAAGCAGGTTCCGAAATTGGCGAAAGGGGAAAAATGGTCCTCTTGACGGAGGAGCAACTCCCTACTCGAAGATCTTTTTGACGATTGCCCTGGCAAGCTTGGCCCAGGACGGAGAGAGCATTTACGGGGCAAAGAGTCTTGTCCGCCGACTGGTAAATGAAGGAGATCTGTCCTGTGAGCTCCTTCGGGATATCACAAGAGAGCTCCTGGCTCATGAGGCGATCAGCCCGGCTAAGCTGATACGGATCATCGAGAAGGAAAATGAGCTCCTAAGTGTCTTTTGGGTCATGCTAAGCGAGTGTATTTCTCATGCCGGGGCAAGAACGCTAAAAGAGAAGAAACCGCCGGTCTGGGTCAACCGGGTTCTTGATATTGCGATATACGATGCAGGTTATTTGAGGGAGGCGGTAAAGCGGGGATACATTCCGGCGGATGATGGTATCTGGAAGGGGCTTTCCGAAATCGCCAGCAGCACTGCCAAGTCAACGGCGGTAAAGAAGGCAAAGAGCCTGTTGGGGAAATTGGACAGGGAAAATGATGGTTTTTAATATGTAAAAAGGAAGAGCTTATATTACAATATATAAAGAAAAACATCGCAAATGAACAGGAGGAGTAAAATGGGATTGTTTGATATGTTTCTGGGAAAGAAGGAAGTAGCTTTGGATCAGGCCAGAAGTGATGGAAACAAGGCCAGGATGCGCGAAATCTTCGATAAGAATGTGGAGTCCGGTGCAGACTATAAACTGGTATATGCATACTCCGAGGATGTTCGCGGCGCCAACTTTGCAGTCCTTCGTACGGTTTCCTATAAGTACAGAAGTTTTATTGTCGGTTACAGAGAGAGTGACTTAAGCCTGGTATTCCTTGAGGTAAGCCCTGATTTGAACCAGGCGGGTGAGGTGAATATCTACAGACCGAATGATGTGAAGAAGACCAACTTCATAAAGATGGTAGGTTCTTACTATTTACAGTATGGAAGCGCTATTAAGAAGGAATTTTTCAACTTCTTTGTTCCGGAGACGATTGGCGATATCGTGAATCTTGACTGGTATGACGAGGAGACCTTTACCTATGTTGATCAGAGAAATGAGCACAGCGGATGGGTGGCTTTCTGGGGCAGGTTCTGCCGCTAAGGGTGAAGTGTCATGAGCATGTTGCCAAATTATATTATAGCGGTTATTGTAATCGCCTTCTTGATCTATAGCTTTGTCATGCTATTCATTAAAAGAGCGAAGGTTCATAACCTCATTTTGTATTTCTTGGGGATTCTCCTGGCATTATTGCTGCTGGGAATGTCCGTTTACGGAATTATTAATAACATTCCCCTGGGTCAGGTGCAGCAGCTGATCGAGAGCCAGTTTAGATAAGATGGGAGAGAGCAAGTCGAGAGGCATGCTCTCTTGTTTTTATCATAAGAGGCCAAAATAGTTTAGGAGGTACAGAGATGGCTCTGTTTGGATTTATTGAAAAGAAGTACAGCGACTGGTCCATGGACATGGGTGAGGGGGCCAGAGTCGGATTTCGCAAGAAGGCGCTGGAAAAGGGGCTTGAGGATGTCTGTAAAGGTGTGGAGGAGTTTTTGATTCTAACAGCAAAAGAGTCTTTTCCTGTCAGTGTCCGCGGCCGTGTCGGGACTTTTATCCAGGCGATCCGGGAGGAGGATTCCTCTGCCCTTCATCTGGAGATCAGCACCCAGGATCAGAAGAATCCAGACGACACCATTATCTACGGCAAGGACGGTGTCAGCGCTGAGGAGGCCCTGGAGATCTTCATGCGTTTGCTGGATGAGAATCAGGCGCCGGATCTGGCTGCCTGGAATCCGGTCATGTGCTGGCGCAATCCGGTAAATCCGGAAGCCTACCAAAGACTGACCAATGCCATGACAGCGAAGATATCCCTGCAGAAGGAGCTCAAATGGGCCTGTCATAATCCCTATGAATATGTGGTCGAGAAGGCCGATCGTTTCAAGGAGCGTGAAATCGACAGGGATGCACCCCTTGATGAAATCCTCTTCTTCGGCCTGGTTGACGAGTTTTTAGAGGCCGGCGAAATGCTTGAGCTGGACTGGAAGGAAGACAAAGAGGAGTTCCTTGGGCAAATGCAGGAACTGGCGGAGCATTTCTCCCTGCCTTTGGAGGAGGACTGGCTGGAGCCTGAGGCAGATATCCCAACCTGGTGCAAAGCTCTGGACGAGCACTGGGAAGAGGCCGGCTTTGTGGTTGCCGGACTCGATATCGACAGCGACTCCTACTTGCTCTTCCCTGCGGCGGCAGATAAAATGCAGCTTTTGACGGATCTGGCCGCAGAGATCGGCCAAAAGATCAAACTTGGCAGGGACCTGTGAAGGGAAGAATACCAGGCAATGGATTCGTGAATCAGTATTGATTAATTACGGTATAAGGAGAGTAGCATTTTTTCATTTTTGGTCTGGTGATGGAATTTGAAATTTCCTGCTCATTGTCGGACACAGATGGTACAATAGACATGGCGCTACTCCTCTTAAGGTGTGATTGGTTTTTCGCCGAATTTATGGTTGTGTCAATAATCTTTCGCAAATTCATTTGACATCGGCTGTGCACAAGTTAAACGGCAGCTTCGCGACCAGTTTCAGTTGGATTCACGGTGAATAATGAGCGAGCTGTACAATTTCGCAAGTGAGCCAAGATCTGAGGGACTTGTGAGTTACTAGGAGATCAAAATGTGCAATGTTGATTTTGGGAAACACCGTGACAGAATTAAGGCGGCTTACGAAGCAAGCGTGTTCACAGAAGCTATCCGACCAGAGCCAGAGGAGAATATAAAAAAGTTTGAAGCAAATTATGCCTCCATACCATCAGAGTACCGCTGGCTATTACTTAACCTAGGCGGTTGCTATTTGGCAGAACCATGGATTTTTGACTTGAGGGAGCTGGAGGGAAATTACACAATCTTTGAAGAGGCATACGAGGAGTATATGAGCGAATGTGAACACGGCCCGGCATTTCCTATCGGAGGCTTAGACGATGGAAGCATCGTATTTATAGACCTGGAAAGCGGCAAAGTGCGTGGATTTAACAATGACTATGCTGACCTTGAGGAAATTTCAGAGAGCTTTTCGGAGCTTATTTTAGATCTAGTAGAGCAGGTAGAAAGCTTTTCGGGATACAATATCTGATATAAGGGGTATGTAATTAGTGGTATATCTGCAACACGTCAAGATATGGAATATATTAAGAAAGTAATTAATCAAAAGGAGACATATAAACGTCAGAATTAGTGACATTGAGCATAAGTGTTGTAAAAACAATATTTGGAATGATAAATTTTGTATTTCGTGGATGATTTAAACAAAACAACACATGCAGGTATTCTCTTGAAAGTGATGGAAAAGCATGATTATATTGGCGCCTAAACCGAACTAAATGAAAATATTTGCTTACAAGTTCGGTTTAGACGCATATAATATATTACATCACACGAGGGAGGTGCGAAATGTCAAGGCTATATTTCAGGGACAGGTATTTGGAAAAAATACGTAGCTTTTATGATGAGGGAGAAATCATTAAGGTGATAACCGGCGTACGCCGCTGCGGAAAATCTTCTCTACTTGAAATGATCGTCACTGAATTAAGAGAGAAGGGGATTCCTGATGAAAACATAGTGGAGATCCATTTGGATAGAAGACCATATAAGCGGATCAGGACAGTGGAGGCTCTGGAAGCGGTCATAGATGAGAAATGCCAGAATGTAAACGGACTTAAATATCTGTTCCTGGATGAAATCCAAAATGTCAGGGACTTTGAGGAATCTATAAATGCGTATCGTGAGGAAGGCGACTACTCTATCTTTATTACAGGCAGCAACAGCTATCTTTTATCAGGAGAACTCGCCACAAAACTGACCGGGCGCTACATAGAGTACGAGATGTCAACGCTGACATTTGATGAATATCTGGAGATGAAAAAATTTTATGGGAAGGAAATTGCAGCCAATCCGGAGGATGAATTTGACAAATATATTCTGGAAGGCGGATTTCCGTTTGCTGTAAGACTCGATTCCTTCGCCGATAAAAGACTTTATACCAAAAGCGTTATTGATGAGATTTATGAAAAGGACATTCGCAAGAACAAAAGAATAAAAAACAGGCTTCTGTTTACGACGATTCAAACGTACATTATCAACAATTTTGGCGCAACGATGTCAATAAAAAGTCTATGTGAATATCTTGAAAGTACGACGAAAATGACTGTTCGAAAGGAAACGGTATATAATTACCTCTCTATCCTGGAAAATGCAAAGATTGTCAGCAAGTGTTCGCGATTTGACATGAAGAGCAGGAAGAGTTTGCGCGGCGAGGAAAAGTACTACTTATCAGACTTGAGTTTCTATTTTGCCAATAATACGGATAACAGGATCGAATATGGTCCGGTATTGGAGAACATCATATACAATTATGCGAAGTCCCGCGGCTACGCCATTAGTGTCGGGAGGATAGGAAAACTTGAAGTGGATTTCATTTTAAGAGATATAAATATGGATTATTCCTACGTTCAGGTGGCCAGATATATTGATAACGGAAACGTTGATGAGAATGGCATAAATCTTACAGAAGAACGGGAATACAGGCCTTTAGAACAGATCAGGGATTCTTTTCCGAAGTATGTGATGACGTTGGACCGCCTGCTGCAAAAAAGAAATGGGATTTTTCACAAGAATATCATTTCCTTTATTGAAAAAGGAGAGCAGTTTTAAAACACAAGTGATTCCGATTAGATACATTTTCTAGCCCGCAGGTAAGCCTGATGCCTGTTGGGGTTTGTCCTAAAATACCGCTGAAAAGCGGGAAAAAGAATGAGTAAGAAAGCAGTTAGACAACTAGATCTTTAAGGTGAAAAATAATGAGCTTATCTGATGAATTATTTAATCAAATAAAGCAACTTTCTACTAATATTACAGAGGAGAATTATTATGCCCGTCACGAGCAGGGATATGATATTTTGATTAAAATAAAGGATTCAGGCATGGAACAAGGGCAGGCATTCAAGTTACTTTTAAAGTATCACAACAGTTTAGAGGATGGCTTGTCTAAAGAGTGGATTGCAGATCTCTTAGATTGTATATGCGGGTGGTGTGCTCCACATAAATACATTTGGGGGGAATAGAGAGGAGTAGCAACTCTGATTTGTTATAAATCCTATTTTGTCGATTTGATCTTATGAGGAATAATATGGATTATATACATGATAGAAACAGCAACATACTTTTCAGCCTTCATGACAGCAGGGTGAATAAGATAAAATATCACAACAAAACTTTGACATTAAAAGTACATAAAATATTCCAACTTGTGGATGGTGAAGAAAAAGCATTTCCGGGTGAAGTATGCTTTAAAAATTGTGATGTGGACCTATGCAATGTACTGATATTTAATAAAACTTTGGGTGGAGGCCGCTTTAACGGAAAAGCTATTGAATTACAGCAATTTATGGACGAGTATGCAGGCTCAGAGTTTGAAATAATTACTGAAGGCTATTTTGGTAACACGACAACATATACAGGCTGGCTTTGGGAAGAAGGGAAACCACCAGTAACGGCAATTATGTATATTTGGAATAGCGGAGATATGGTGTATCGTGTCGAGAAATAAATTATACATTTAGAAATCCTCCCGTCATGCACACCACAAATATGTACTGTATTTCCTTACAATATCAAAGCGAGAAAATATTTGTTTCATGTATCTTGTAGATTTTTGAAACAAACGATGAGAAAATCAAATTCAGATAACAAAACTAAAATTTGTAATACCGGGATTGATCCAAGAATGTATATAGGAAAAATAACCATAGAAAACCCAAAAGTCAATGGAGAACATTTTTTCAAAATAGGCTATTGTCCGGAGCTTAAAGAATATTTGCTGAGTGTTTTTATTGCCTGGATTGCCGGATATGACAGGTATTATAAAATCGATAAAGGAGATTTTGACCTTTATGGATTGGATCAGGACGAGTTTTGTGCAAAGTATGAAAATGAAATAAGGACAAAAATGACCGAGCGGTTAATAGGGTCAGCTGCTTTAAGAGATTATGATTTTAGCTGTTTGCCGGATGAAGTACTCAAGACCTTAGATGGCTATCCTCCGTTTGAAGGATATTCTTATAAAGATGGAATACTTTACGCGAGAATAAAGATGGGGGATACTTTTTTTATAATTCCACCAATCAAGGATAAAAACCTTTGACCGATTACGGAGGATACGGAACTGCTAAAGAAAAAATATGAGGAAATAGGCATTATGGCAATATAAAGGCAGGCTATACAAAATGCCCAAAGTGTGGTAAGCGCTGCCGACAGAAAAAATGGTTCAATAATGAAGGCTCGGAAATCTGGAATGCGATAGCATAGTGAAATAATCCTAAAGGAATCCATCATGAACAAGCAACAACTCCTCGCCCTCTGGCAGGGCAAATCATGGGAAAGCTCACCGGCAGGAATATACTTTTTAAGCCGCAAGTACGATAAGGAGTTGTATTTTAGCTTCTCTGGATACAGCGAAAAAGATGTAAAATCCGTCCCGGACGTATTTATGAAAAGACTGGCCGCCAAAATCACTGAGCTAGACGATAAGGCGCTTAGCCTTATAAAGGAAAAATTTCCAAAAGAGAATATCGAATGTATCTCGCTGACTGACGTAATGTTCGATAAGAGCGGGTGCTACGATGCATTTGCACTAGGTTACTATGCGGGAGAATCTCCAGCAGGTGAACTGTATCTGCTAGTTAGCTTTAACGATGAATTTCAAGATAATCCAGAAGTGGTTTGCGAAGTGTACTAAATCGCAGTGATGATAAGAAAGGATATTCTGTGACAGTAAAAACATTCATCGAAGAATTTAAGAAGATCGAGAACAGAGAAACCATAAAGATTAAACTGATTTCTAAAACGAAGACTCCTCTGACAAGCAGCAATGTTGCAGGTTGGTTCTACTTGCCGAAGACCGAGGCCATCCCTACTACCGATAGGGGTGAGCAGCTGATGTATTTGGCGCAGATAAACTGCGAGGAGCTGCCTGAAAACAGCATCTACCCATCTAAGGGCATCGTGCAGTTTTGGATCTTTGGTGGAGATTATAATCTGGGTAACGACTACAGAAAACCCACCTCAGATAGGAAGAAAAGGGTTATTTACTACCCGGCGATAGGAGAACATTTTACCGAAGAGGAACTGACCGAGATGTATAAACCGCAGGAGGATAAGAAAGAGGACGAGCTTATCACTCCGATTAATGATGGTGCGCCATTTGCCATGTCATTTGAAAAAACTAGCCAGTGGGTTATGCCGAACGACTTCAGATTTGAAGAACTTTTCGTTGAGAAGTTGAATGAGTATATTGCTGACCAGCAGACGGAAGTAGGTTATGAGACATACGATGTCAACGATGAAGATGTTGATTATATTATAGAAGAACTTGATATTTCGAATCACACGCAGATAGGTGGCTACGGCCATTTCACACAGGAAGATCCTAGATGTTATGAGGATTTTCAAGATTACACCGAGTTGCTGTTCCAGCTGGATTCCGAGTTCGGAACTGACGACTATTACATCTTGTGGGGCGACTGCGGCGTAGGAAATTTCTTTGCGACAAAAGAGCAATTGCATAATCTGGACTTCACCGAGTGCTTATATAGTTGGGACTGTTACTAACGAGAAGATAAAGGGGAGAGAGTTTTTCTGATGGAACTTTCTCCTTTTTTGAAGGGGGTGTTTTTCTGCCCAAACGGTATATTTATTTATATCAGCCGGATACGGTTCTTGGAATCCCGCGAAGTTCAATCATCACTCCTGGCTGGCCAATGTGTGGATTCCTTATTCCAGACAACTGCGGGATTGTGATATGGTACCTATGAATAGAAGACGGTGATTGATGAAGACAGCATCTTTCAGGAACTTCATGAAGAAATAATCAAAGGGCATTCTTCAAAGCAACCGTATATTGAAATAAAAGATTTGCCCAGTAGCTATCGTTAAAAAGGTGCTGGAAGACAAGATGAGAATGAGAATTATAAAAAGAGTCTATAGGGGATTTCCAAAAGAAAAGTCATTTGATAGTAAATCGCTAAAAAGAACATAGAAAGATGCACTTTGGGAAGATAGGAGCATCACGAAGTTGACCTGTCCGCTGGGGACCATGTTATCTTCTAAAGTGAAGGAGGTAGCAGGCTATGTTAAGAAATGAAATTCAAATGAAAACAGCTTTGACAAGAAAGGCAATTGAATATTATGAGGATAAGGGGCTTCTTAAGCCTATAAAATCAGAAAATGGATACCGAGATTACAGTGAAAAAGATTTGGATATTCTAATGAAGGTATCAATTTTAAGAAAACTGGGTGTCAGTGTATCGGATATAGAGAAATACTTATCATCTGCGGATAATTCACTAGCTTCTGTATTAAGGAAAAAGCAACATCAATTAGAAAATGATGAGAAAAGAAAAGAGTTACTTGAACTCATAATAAGGGGAGAAGGACAGGAATATGTCAAAGAAAAAATTGCATTGATGGAAGAGGAAGAATCTATTTATGAGAGACTGGAAAGAGCATTTCCTGGTTTTTTTGGACATTTGTTCTTTGCTGCATATAAACCGTTTTTTGATGAACCCCTGTCTGAGGACGGAGAAGGAGCATTTAAAAAATATGTTTCATATTTAGATAATCTTGCCACTTTTGAACTGAGTGAAGAAGAGCAAAAATTTGTTGATGAAGCAAGTTCGCCTTTTGACATGTACGCTCTAGAAAAAATCAGCGAAGATAAGGTTAAGCTTATTGGAAACGTTGAAGAATGGATGAAAGAGAACGAAACATTTATTATGCAATATGAAACTTATAAGCATAGTGAACAGTATCAGAATAGTATATGGGGGCATATACAGGAGAAACTGCAAAAATATATGCAGGACAATAATTATTATGAAATTGCAATCCCGCTGATAAGAAAATTTAGTAAGAGTTATGATGAGTATTATGAAAAACTATTGGAGGCAAATGAACAATTCCTGAAATACAAGGAGATTACGAATTGAGAACGGTTGATGAAGAGACAAGAAAATATATAGAAAGCATAGAGATCAGCGATATTCCCTGGAACAGACTGCCTACGATATATGGCAGGGCGACGGATTTTCCCAAGTACCTCAACACCCTATCCCAAATGGATAATTTGGATGATGTGATGTGCGACGGGGAGGAGATAGCCATAAATATAGAACACCAGAGCACTTTATTACATGCAACACCTTTTGCAATGGTATTTCTTCTTCGGATTTTTCGAAAGGCATATGAACAAAGGGAGACAAATGATATTGCAGCAATACTCTTTGATGAGCTGCTGGAACTCTTTCTGTATATTGCAGAGTCTATTTGTGACTCCTTTGAATATCATCACGACGATCCACTCCCGCATTTTTCTGATATGCTCAAGGAGGAGTATCTGTGGTCGGAGGAATATGATGAGGAAGCGGATGCAGAAAGATACGGGGACGATAATCTCTTTCCGGACGATCTGTTCTATAGTTTCTACTACTATTCTTATAAGGTTTTACTTTTATCCAAGCCAATAGTAGAGAATTTACAGGCAGAGAACGCGAAAAAATTGCGTTTATGTCTATAGTGAAGTCTGATACCCTATTTTAGGAATAAAAATTTGAGCTGATCGGGGGACAGCAAATGAGATTGCTGATTTTTATGTACCAGCACGCTGTAAAAGCGCCCGACGAAATGCGACAGCTGCATGAACAGTTCTATAATTACCTCAAAATAAAAGATGCTTGATTTTCCCTCTGTGCATAAGAAAAATGACAGGACTTCAATAAAATCAAGTTCAGTAAAGAAAGCCCCTGGAGGAGAGATCACATATGTATATTGATAAATACTGGGACAACTTTATTGGCGGTTCCGATGACAGCTTGAATCTTGTGGCATTTTTGGAAGACCAAAAGAAAGAAGAGATTTCCCTTGGTGAAATCTTTCATAAGATTGGTTTGAACAAGCAAAACTGGGATTTTCACCGGACCGCAGAGCCTCTATGTTTCATGCACTCCCTTGGTATGGAGATGGATTTTCATTTTGCAATAGACGTCATAACCGATCTTGCCGCCATCCTGTTGGAGTGCAATATCAGTGGTGGTGTAAATCTCCACGATCTGTTTGAAAGTGAAGATACGCCATCCCGCTATATTCGAATCACTGCCAGCGCAGAGGAATATGACAAAATGGACAATGCTCTTGCGGATTTTACAGATGATCCGATTTCCTATGACTTATATGAAATGTTAGGTGACGATATCCTGGAGATGGCGGAGGATGTGGAGACCTTGCGCAGGGAACTGCATGAGAGAAACAAGCGATAGATAGGAGGTGCCCTATGATTAACATTCGACCCGTCTCGGATCTCAGAAATAAATTCCCGGAGATTGAAGAAACAGTTATTAATTCCAATGCGCCTGTGTTTCTTACCAAGAATGGTTACGGAACGATGGTTCTTATGAGTGTTGAGCAGTACTCCGCACTCACAGATGACATCGAACAGAAACTGGATGAGGCTGATGCTGCTGCGGAACAAACTTCTGTCCGATACTCTGCATCAGAAGTTTTTGGCAGAGCAAGGAGCAGGATTAATGAACACGTAAAAGTATAAGCTGTCATTTATTCCTCTCTTTGAGGAAGACCTGAACGAAATTACGGACTACATCGCAAACCATCTGCAAAACCCGGATGCCGCACTCCGGCTCTTTTTTCTATCTATCTCTGCGTTTCTTATGAATCCTTTCATGACAGGAACGACAGATACTCAAAGGATATCATCACGCTACGCTCAGATTTGACGATAATGGAGCGGGCTTTGCAGGCTCTTGTCCTGAGTCAATATCGACTGAAAGTGTTTCAAGATCACCGTTTCAGCATAAAACCGGTTGTGCTTTTCAAAGCGGCAAAGATCGCTGACAGCAAGGACTTTGTGGCAGACTTTAAAGAAAAATTCCTGCTCCAGCTAAAAACAGAGGCTGTACCAGCCACCATTTTTGTGGATGACAACGATTACAAGATATGGGGACTTCACTTCTTCAATCAGGAGAACCGCATGAAGAAATTCGACTCGGAGTTTGCAGTGTTGATTGGGAAATAATCGCAGGAGGCTATTATACCTTTCAGCGTTTACACACTTTTCAGCGATAGTAGAAATATAATAGAAAGGAGGGTGCAAAAATGGCGATGGCACAGACAGCTTACAGAACAAGACTGGCATCTCGCAAGACTTCGGTCGCGGCGGCGGGCATATCTCGCAGAGCGAACATGCTTTTATTTCAAGCTTTTTCACGCCTCTCTTGCCTGAAAACTACAGATAGGCTTTGTATCAAAGACACTACTACGATAGAAATCAATGTCGAGGATTTGATACAATTCAGCGATTGCCCTGCTGCCTGAAAATCAAGGGGGTGCAAATCCATTTTAGGGGGTGCATTTCACAGGCAGGGAGTGCAGATGGATAAATCGTAATTTGTGGAGGTGTTTTATGCCATGGTTACATCCAAAGTGGATGAAAAGAAGTTAAGATTTTGGAAAGAATTATATGAAAAGAAATCTAAGTTCCTTAAACCAAATAGAATAAGTGGGAGCGATTTAAACACATATTTTCAAGATAAATATCCTACACAAAATTATGACAATGAAAAATTTAAGAAAGTTGTACATTTAAACTCAAAGGAACATTTTTATGAAAATGCAGGTAATATAAATGATATTGTTGCCTATACACTTAATGGTGACATTTATGTTGGTATTGATTTAAAAACAGGGTTTTTTTATATTGAAAGTGAAGATGTAAGTAAGTCTATTCCGATTTATGATGATTTGTTTATCACGAGAGGGTTAAGCAAAGAGGATCTTCAAAACTATGTGATTGTAGGGCAATTTTTAGAATTAAAAGAACTATAAGTCCCAGTATGTCGAAATGAATCAGAAGGTGAAGAGCAGTGTGAAACTGGTAAAACTGAAAGCGTCAAGCATGTCGGGCCGGTCACGATTTACTCCCATCTGTAGGCCTGCGGGATCATCAATGACCACGATAAGGACTGCCCCTGTTACCTGAAAAGCAATAACATGCATCCGACTGTGAATAAGCGGCGGGACCATGAGGTGAAATGATAGTGAAGCATAAGGATCAATGGACGCAAAGCTTTACGGTAGATAAGGACGGTTTTTACGGCCATCTCTATTGTCTGGACAAAAATAATTTCGACAGCAAAGCGCTGCTTGTTCTGGGCGGGGGCGGCATTCCTTCACAAAAGCGGGCATGAGAATGTGATTGCGGTGGGAATTTCCAAGGGTGCGGAGCTTGCTCTGGCAGCGGCCTCTTATTCCGAAGAGATCAATGGTGTTACCGCCCTGTCACCTTCATCACGGGTGAATATGGGGATCGGCCCGGGAATATCATGGGTGAAAGCATCCTCGTGGACGTTCAAAGGAGACGAGTTGCCTTACGCCTATGCGAAAGTACCCGGATGGAGAGCGGTATTGAAAAGCATACGAGCAAGGGAATTGACCTTTCGCTTTGCCTATGAGGAGGCTTACCGGAATGCCGGGGATGAGAGCATGATCCCCATCGAAAAGATCAATGGCCCGGTTCTGGTCTGCGGAGCATTAGAGGATTCACTTTGGCCATCGGCACAGGCATGCGATGAGATCATAGACAGACTGGAAAAGCATCCGTTTAAGCATCCGCATAAAAAGCTGGTGTACCGGTATGCTTCGCATATACTGTTGCCTTTTGATACCGGTTACAATAAGTACTTTCGGGTCGGAAGGAAATATCCCGGGGAATGCAGGCAGACAATAACAGATCTCAGACGGGAGATCATGGACTGGCTGCACATGTAAAATGTTTTACAAGAGACGCTGAAAATGACCATACATGAATTTGGAAAAGAAAATAAAGAAATCATAGTCCTGATCCATCCGTCCGTCGTGCGGTGGGACTATTTTGAACGGGTGATTCCGTTGTTGGAAAGGGACTATCATCTGATTGTTCCGGCACTTCCGGGCTACGACGAAGAAGAGAAAAGCGATTTCACGAGTGTGGAGCAGATCGCATGGGAATTGAATCTCTGGCTCAAAGAAGAAGGGCTTACGGAAGTTTATGCTGTATACGGATGCTCTATGGGTGGCTCCGTGGCGCTCATGGCCATGCTGAGGCAGCAGATTCCGATCCGGCATTGTATTATGGACGGCGGGATTACACCCTATGAGCTGCCATGGATCGTGACGCGTTTTATTGCTTTGAAGGATTATCTTATGATGATGATCGGAAGGGCCGGAGGTATGAAGCTTCTCAGAAAAGCATTTGCAACTGATGAATATTCTGAGGAGGATCTTCAGTATGTGGCGGATGTTCTGAAGAGCAGTAGCAGTAAAACTCTGTGGCGTACGTTTGACTCCTGCAACAATTATAAGATCCCCTCACCAATTCCACCATTGAATACAAAAATTCATTACTGGTATGCGGACGGAGAAGAAAAAGAACGGAAAGCGGACATTGCTTATATGAAACGCGTTTTCGATCAGACAGAATTTAAAGTGCTTCCGAAGCTGGGGCATGGGGGACTGGTTCTGCTGAAGCCGGAAATGTTTGCAGCAATGATTCATGAATTACGATGAATACAAAATGCACCCACCCTGCTATTACAGACGGGTGGGCGCTCATGTATCTGATTTGTGCCATGAAACTGGCTGGAGAGGAAAAGTGATATGAAGAAGAAAATCTGGGATCTGTACGCACCTATCTATGAACTGGCGATGCGCTCGGATGAGAAGACATATAAACTCATGTATTCCCGCATTCCGAAGGTCATTAAAGATAAAGAGGTGCTCGAGATTGCGACCGGACCAGGTCTTCTCGCAAGACATGTGGCCCCGGCAGCAAAAAAGATGATCGCAACGGATTATTCGGACGGTATGATCCGCGAGGCGAAAAAGAAGTCCTGCCCGGACAACCTGACATTTGAAGTGGCGGATGCGAAGGCGCTTCCCTATGAGGATAACTCCTTTGATGTGGTGCTGATCGCGAACGCGCTTCATGTCATGCCGGAGCCGGAAAAAGCACTGAAAGAGATCGACCGTGTGCTGCGGCCGAAGGGCATCCTCATTGCGCCGACCTTTGTCGGTCATGGAGCCAGTCTCGGCAGCAGGCTGTGGTCAAAGATCCTTGTGATTGCCGGGGTTAAATTCGAGCATCAGTGGAATGCCGAGGAGTATCAGGCGTTTTTGTCGGAGAACGGCTGGCGCGTTGTCAATGCAAAACTGATGTCCGCCCGCATCAGCATGCTTTATACCGAGTGCGTGCGGGAAGCGTGAAAGGATTGATTCCGATAACTCGGGATTTAACGAGGTAACATAGAATGAAAAAGACGAGAGCAATAGTGGAAGAATGGCGCATAGGTGATCCAGGACCGTTGTTTTTGATTTTGTTGACCATTTTTCTTCTGACTGGTTGTTCGGTATATACTGCCGATTCAGTGCAAGAGGTTGCGAGCTATCATCAGATCAATCAAGAGATGGCAAAGCAGATGATGACCCGGGATGACGGGCATGTGATTGTAGATGTCCGCAGGCAAGATGAATACGATGCAGGCCATATTCCTGGCGCAATTCTAATTCCGAATGAGAGCATTGAAGCGGAGCGGCCGAAAGAACTCCCGGATCTGGATCAGATCATCCTGATTTACTGCCGGAGCGGGAACAGGTCCAAGCAAGCAGCGCAAAAGCTTGCAGACATGGGATATACCAACATCTACGAATTCGGCGGGATCAACACCTGGTCCGGAGAGATTGTGACATGAGAAACTACTATGGAAATACCGGAGAATATGAAAACAATCTATCTTGCAGGCGGATGCTTCTGGGGAACGCAGAAGTTCTTCGATCAGTTTGACGGCGTAATCCGAACAGAAGTAGGTTATGCAAACGGGCCGGACGAGGCTCCGAGCTATCAGGACGTCTGTAACAGCAGCGGGCATGCCGAGACAGTGCGGATCGATTATGATCCTTCGGTCATTTCCCTGACTGATCTGCTGAATTACTACTTTATGGTGATCGATCCGCTCTCCGTCAACAAACAGGGCAATGACCGGGGCATCCAGTACCGGACGGGGATCTATTATACGGAAGAAGGCCAGCTTCCGGAGATCGAGACGGTTTATCGGGCGGAGGAAGAGAAAGCCGGAGCCAGGCTGGCAGTTGAACTGCTCCCGCTGGAAAACTTCTTCTCCGCAGAGGAGTGTCACCAGAAGTATCTGGACAAGAATCCCGGCGGCTACTGTCATATCCCGAGCAGCTACTTTGATCTTCAGCAAAACAGCGCGAAAGAATCCGAAGAGGAGCTGCGGGCGAGGATCGGCGACCTGGCCTACGAGGTAACGCAGCACGCTGCCACGGAATACGCCTTCACCGGTGAATATGACGACTTCTTTGAAAAGGGCCTCTACATCGATATTGTAAGCGGCGAACCGCTCTTCACGTCCATGGACAAGTATAATTCCGGGTGTGGCTGGCCGGCGTTCACCAGGCCGATCGCGGAAGATGCTGTCACAGAGACCGTGGACACTTCCCATGGAATGGTCCGGACAGAAATACGCAGCAGCGGCGCGGATTCCCATCTGGGTCACGTGTTCAATGATGGTCCCCGCGAGTCCGGCGGGCTGCGTTATTGCATCAATTCCGCAGCACTTCGGTTCATTCCCTATGATGAACTGGAAGAACAAGGGTATGGGGAGTATCGGAAGCTCTTTGAGTAAGAATAACCAAAAATCAATACAAGGAGGTATATAGCAATGGAAGAAAAAAGAATCTATGAAATGGACTTGGTAAAACAGGAAGACAAGGAGACTGCAAAGAAAACACTGTTTTACCAAACAGAATCTACAGGAGGGTCGGTGTGGGTGATTAAACCGGGACAGACCCTGCAGAAGCACCGTCACCACAATTCTGATGATATCTGGATCATTTTACAGGGAGAAGGTATATTCTATCCCGAACCGGATAAAGAGATTCCATTAAAAAAAGGACAGGTTATCGTTTCCCCTAAAGGTGCATGTCACGGCGCAAAGAACACAGGAACAGAGGATATAGTTTTTGTGAGTATCGTTGCACCGGTTCCGGCAGATTACGATCCTATAGGCGAATGAAAACACAATTTTTTGAATGTGCTTGGGGGTGCGGACAAAAACCTGGACACCATGATACCCTTGTGAGACCAGATGCGGTACACCAAGGAGCAGATTATCGTCGCACTGACATTATATAGCACAACGGGCTCGGCAAATACGGTCATACAAACCCTGGGATATCCTTCAAATCCAATGCTTTATCACTGGATTGAAAAGTATCCGGAGTATTTATCTAAGCCATATGTTCGACACTATAAGCAAGCAACAGCCGAATTGAAGGAACGGGGGTGCGGACATTTTTTAGACAGCCTTCCCAACCGCGGTTATAGAACATCTCGTTTTTTAGATGTCCGAAGAAGCCTTCACAGGCAACGTTGTCTGGTGAACAGCCTTTTCTCGACATAGATCTTGTAAGTCCCCGTCATCAACTATTTTGATCCATTCCGGCCATCGGTAATGACATCTGCGATCAGTGTTATGCCGAATTCGGCATAACACCGACAATGGAAGCGAATTCTCAAATCCAAAGGCCATCGAATACCGGGAAGACGTTGGAGAGTCGTAGTCTTTTTTGCGGACCAGGGTCTATTACTGTGATCCAAGCAGCCCATATCAGAAGGGCTCATGTGAAGTAAATCATGAACTGATTCGGAGGGCTTTCCCCAAGGGCACCAGCTTTGACAACCTGACGCAGGAAGATGTGACCCGGATGATGGACCACATCAAATCGTACAAAAGAAAGAAGTTGAATGACCATACGCCTTACTACTCATTCAGCTTCCCTTATGGAGAAGAAGTACTTAAGAAACAGGGATGTTCAAAGGTTGCAATTGAGAACATTATCCTGAAGCCCAAACTTCTCAAGAAGTAACCATAATTCACACACGATCGCCAGAGAAAGATCAGAAACAAAACAATTAAGATTAGGGATGGAATCTCCGTATACAAAAAGTTTCGAGCGTGATTCGATCTCTGTTTGCCATGCAGAAATCTGGTCTGGAGTCATTCTAGCATGTCTGTGGAATATTAAAATCCGGGAATCTCGCTTATCAAATGGGATTTTTCATTTACAAACCGGGAATCTCGGTTACAAAACATCACCTCTCATTTGCCATCCGGGAATCTCCGCTTACAAACGGGATTCTCAAGCTACATTTCATCTCTATATTATTTGCCTCAATTGTAAACTGAGATTCCATACCCAGGATCTC
>NZ_JAQT01000004.1:0-7950 GCF_000524295.1 Shuttleworthella sp. MSX8B | reverse complement strand
CGTAAAGGCAACCTTGCTTCCCTCAGCGACCTCATAGACCTGATTGTGCTCTGTCTCGTCGCCAACCAGGATATCGCCCGGCAGCTTCACATCTGCATGGAATACCTGCTCTGTAGACTCTGCGTACCTTACGGACAGGGCGATCTGACTTGGATTATGCACGCTCTTACCTGCCTCGGTCTGCTTGCCGTTCCAGATCAGGTTAAAGTTAATCTGCTTGCCGCTGACCTTGTTGGTCGCCGTCGCCGTCAGATTTCCTGAGATGCTGCCTGTGACCTCGTAGTCCGTGTTGGCCTGTGCGTTCCCATTGAACTTCGCGGTCTTAAAGGTCACCTTGAGCTCGTCGTCCACCTTGTTGACAGCAGCCTTGAGCTTGGCAAAGGTATCGATCTGATCGTCATTGACCAGACGGAAGGTCACGGTAGCGGAATGGTCGTCTCCCGTAACACTCTCGATCTTAAAGGAACCGTTGGCTCCGTCTAAAACGGCATCCTTAGACGCGAAGGTCAGCTCATTGGGAAGCGTGATCTTGGCCGTAAAACCCGTCTTGAGGTTGGACAGGGCAATCTTGTCCGCATCCGTGCCGTAATTAGCTTCAATCCGAGCCATCTGATCCTTGATGGTCTTGGCATTGATCACGCCGACGAAGTCCATGTTGTCCGCCTTCTGGACCGTGATCGTATTGTTTCCGGTATCGCTGCCCAGCTTCAGATCAGCGTCAATATTGACTGTCTGGCTGACCTCCTGGGTCTGGAAGACATCCGAACTGGCAAAGTTCGTGGTCAGGGGCTGCTTGGACAGGTCTGCGTTGAAGGTCTGCTTGCCCATTCCCCATTTTCCAAATGTCCTGCTGGGATAGAAGGAGAAGTTGCCGGTGCTGTCAATGGTCTTGGACTCCAGCGCCTGGGCCTCCTGCTTGCTGTTGGCTGTCACAGTATAGGGAATGGTGACATTGACCGTGCGGTTGGCTGTCCCGGCAGCCCGATCCTGCTGGTAATAGTTGTAGATCGTCGCCCAGTTGACATCAGCCAGCTTGAACTTGAACTTTACCGTATTGCCGGACTTGCTGTTGGAAATGGTGCTGGCCGGAATCATATTGGTGCTGCTGGATGTAGTCGGATTCCCTACCGTCACACCTTCAGGGAAGGTCACATTGTAATAGATAGAGGCGCTTGTGCTGACCGTCTCGATATCCCAGGGGAAATGACCTGCATCCGCCTCCGACTTCATGTCGCTCTCAAAGGCAGACATGACGTCAGCCATGGGGATGGAAGCCTTCCACTCACCCGCATAGGTCCCGTGATTGCTCCCGGAGGCGCCTGTCACCGTCCCCTTGGCCGTCTTGACGTATTGGGCCACCTGCAGCTGACTGGCAGCCTCTACTGTCCTTGCTCCCGGCAAGACCATCCCCGCAACCATGACCATCGCCATGAGTCCGGCAAATGACTTGCTCAGGATACTCTTGTATCCCTTCATTCTTTCTCCTTTCTACATAACCAGCGCTCCCCATCTGAGCTTTGCATCTGTTTCAATAGAATAACTGCATAACTGGCAGTGTAATTATAAACAATCTGTGAACTTTTGTCATCCCAAATTTTATTATTCCCTGTTCTGCTCAATCCTGATCTCGGACGCAGGGAAAATCTGATCCATCTATCCTCTATCGAAAGCCCCAGCCGCTTTTCCCAGTCTTAACCCCTTAAGATACTCCTTCTGGTCCGCCGTGATCCGGTAGCTCTCGCAGGCCTTCTGTATGGTCTTATTGTGAGTCCAGATCTCGAGCTTATGATTCTCCAGGTAGGGAATTGTCGCCTTCCACTGCTTGGCAAGAGCTGTCGCGAAAAACCAGGCAACCATCATCCTGACATAGTATTCGTCCAGATGAACCTGTGCCGGCAGCTCCAGGTAGCGTGGTTCAAAATCCTCCTCCAGGAAATGCGTCATCAGCATCTCAATTCCGAAGCGGCAGGTATAGGTCTGGTCTGACCCGATCCAGCGGGGAATTTCCGCCAGAAGACGCCCGTGCTCCTTCTTGAAGATCCGGGGGGACAGGATGTCGCAGACGGCCCAGTTATCAATGTAGGGGAGGAACGCATCCACAGCCGAAATACAGGCGTCAAAATCATTGATTTCAGAGACCAGCAGACTGTGCAGCATATTCTCGTCGTAATAGCTGTGAGGGAGAGCCTGCATGAAATCCTGCCTCTGCTCCTGCATCTGCTTTTCCCGCCCTTTTCCCATTCGCTTTGCCAGTTTTCTGAGCTGCGGAACACGGACTCCGATGAAGGTCTGGCGCGACACCGTGGGCACAAGCCTGCTCTGAAAGTCCGCATATTCCTTATCCTGAAGGGCAAATAATTCCTCTTGAACGGTCATCCTGCCTCCTACAAATCCACTGAAATCGAGGTCGAGAAGATGGGTACCTGCTTTGACCCGCCATCCGTTTGATCCGCGTAAATAATGGCAGCGTATTTCTGGATATATTCACTTGCCTCTCTGTGGAGGTTGATGATATCCGGTACACGCTCCCTGCCATAGGCCAGATACGATACGGAGACTCTGCATCCCCTGCGGTTGAAATCAGGAGATATATGGGCCCGATCGATACCAAGCGGAAAGGTATTGTAATCAATCAGATCACAGATATCCCGGTATCTTGTATCCCAGATCGTCTTTCGAAACCCAAACCAATCGCTCTGCACATAGAGATGAAATTCCTGTTCCGGAGCCCGCTTCAACCGAACCTGATAGATCTCCTTCCCGCTCCCAAAATCCTCCGTCTCCTCGTAGCTGTAGTTGCCCGTGCCGTAGAGGGAATCCAGATATGAACCGATCAGTCTGCCGTTTCCCCTGTCTGATGTCCATCGGATCAGCTTTGGGCTCTCCACCCCATATTCCTGACCTGTCGCAGCCGCATCACTCTTGACTGTGAGTGTCACATGGGCATCTTTTGCAAGAGGAGCATAATTCTCCTTCATATCTCTGCAGAGCGCCTCTACCCTCTTCTGCAGATCCGCAATCTTTGCCTCATCAGAGAAATCGCTCAAAACCTCAACTGTCATCCCTCCGCCCCCGAAGCCGCTTGCGTAGCTGATTTCCTTCATTTCATCCGCCGTGAAATACCTGGGCGCCAAAAGTCTCCCCAAGGCCTCCATCCGGTTCTCTTCCTGGCTGTGCTGGGGAACCGGTACGACGCCGCCACGATGGATCACGCTTGTCACAGTATATTGAAGCCCTGCATACTGGGGCAGGGCCACCTGCCAGTGATCCCTGTCCAACTGCTTGAGCTGATAATTTCCAGCGCCATAGCGCTCTGCCAGCTGCCGGTTGACTTCCTCCGTCGTAAGCGGCTTGCCGTCGACATAGAGATGGCAGGCCGTACTGGTACCCGCGAACACCAGCGCCAGGAGTAATATTAGAATTTTCCGACCACCTGCCATTTGCCCTCTCCTCTATGATTCCGGCACACAAAAGCGCCTCTCCTCCCCCATCCATACTCTCCTCTCCATCATAGCAGATTGCCGCCAGTTCATCAGATGACGCTCTGTATTTTTATGCCCGGTGATAATGAGGCTTCCATGTCGCTTGAGCCGCTCGTAGCAAAGGGATAGAGGGATGCAAATCCGGTAATTGCTCTATATTCTTTTATTAAGGAAGCTGCTCCGATCAGACCTTTGGACATATCTCAGCATCCTCACTGATCCATAAGATACCGGCTTGGCAGACTGGATCAGTTTTCATCCCCGTAAGTTTCTTCGGCCTTTTGTATATGCTTTCTGACAACTCTCTTGCCTATACGCGAACCGATCAAGGCAACGATGGCCGTCGCTGCCAGCAGAAGGATCCAGCCCCAGTTCATAATTGCATGGCCCGCATGGGTCATAACGTATTTCAGATTGTCAGATTCTTTAACGCTCATCTTTTCCATCGTCTTCTCGATGGCAAAAACGTAAGGATATACAGTGCTTCCAAAGCACAGGCCCACCTGCTGTAGGATGTAACTTGCTGTGAGCCCCCTGGAATCACCATATCCGGTCTTAGACAGAATCACTTCGGATACGATCCCCATTAAAATATAGGCAAGCGTGTACGGGAGGTAGAAGCCAATGATCCCCTGGATAGCGCAATAGATCAACATAGCGCCTCTCTTGCGCACCCTGGTGCCTATTGTAAATACAACCATCCCTTCAAGCAAGGCATAGTACAGGGGCATAAGCAACAGCGTTACCGGTGTCGCATACAGGAAAGTCCCCGACATGAATATGACAATATTAATTAATGACAATAGAACGACCGTTATAATGTCCTTTGTCTTGAGTCTGTTAGATCCCATCGCAACCTCCTCTCGTAGGTTAAAAATATATGGTTCTTTGATTTGAGCTCTGAAACGGTTCAGAACAAGCCGACCATTCTCGTATAGAAAAAGCCGCAGCCGATCAGGGCGAGCGCAGCCGCGGTAATGATCACATCTGATATATCCATCTTGAAAGATGTAAAGGACTGTCTGCGGCCGGGCAATCCGATTCCGCGAGTTTCTGCTGACGCAGAGAGTGACTCAGCAATCCGAATCACCCTCAGCATGAGGGGGGCTATGATCATTTCCATATATTCCGGGAACGCTGCGATTTTATCTGTTCTTGTCTTGAAAAATCCCCTGGTATGTATGGATTGCCTCATAAGCGACAGATCTTTGCCCATCACCGGAGCGAACCTGAACATCACGGCAAAGATCATGATTGCTCTCTCTGGCATATGCATATATCGAAATGCGGTTATTGTCTTATCGCCTCCGTCATTACTGATTACGGCTGACAGAAACTCTCCTATTACCAAAAACCTTGGAATGATATTGATCAAAAGCCCCGTCACCGCATTTGGAAATGCCAGATATGCCAAAAGCAGGACCGCATATATGGCGCCATATCCAATGGAAGATTTGTATTTACGCTCATATATATTGATGATCATTCCTGCCGCAAACATCCCTGTTACGAGCGGCATATCTGCGAATGCACTTGTCGTACAGCAAAACAGTGTCATTACAAGTTTGATACGCGGATCAAAGCTGTGCTTTGGATTCGCCGGTATGTATGGATTTGTTGCGGCTTGTAGCTTACCATCCCTGTATCTGCGAAACTGACGCAGGGACTCGTCAGAATCGAGAACAAAACGATCCTGCACCTGTCCGTCCTCCAGCCAGACACAAGCGGTGCACGCACCTGCTATGAGCTCTATATCGTGCGTAATAATGAGAACGATCTTGTCCTTTTTCATCGCATTGACAATCTCTATGCAAGTTCGCAGAGAACGCCCGTCCAGCCCTGCCGTCGGTTCATCCAGTACAAGCACAGGTTTCTCCGAAAAATATGCCAGGAGCAGAACGAGCTTCTGCATCTGACCTCCGGACAAGCTGAAGGGATGCCGATTCCTAAGTTCCCATAATCCTGATCGCCTCAGCATCTTCTCCATCTCAGCTTCGAGAAGCGGACTTGTTTTTTTGCCGTACTTCAATTCATTCCATACCGAGTTTGTAAAGAATTGAAATTCCGCTTCCTGCATAATGAAAATGCACTTGTTCTGTAATTCTTTTGTCCTTTCAGCCACTCCGTCGAACGTAATCTTTCCGGATGAAGCTTTAAAGATTCCGCATATGACTTTGCCCAGCGTGGTCTTTCCATTGCCATTGGGCCCGGCAAGCGCAAGGACCTCTCCTGTTTTCAATGTAATATTGGCTGATTTTAGCGTATCCTCCTTAGCCCCTCTGTATCGATATGTCACATTCTCACAGCTGAGGACATGTAGTAAAACATCGTCTGGCTGTCCTCCGACGAGTTCCTCACTGAAATCCATATCCCTTCGCCTGATATCCCTAACTTCCGGCGCCCGGAGTCCCATATCCGTTAATTCCTCTTCTGTCAGCTGAAGCATTTCTTTTGCCTGATAGCATTTGACAAGTTCACCCGAATGGATATACCAGTATTCGTCAGCGAGTCCCGCTAAATAATACAGCCTGTGTTCGCTCACCACGATTGTCTTCCCTTCTGCCTTGAGTTCCGACAGCATATCATGAAGCTTGGCGATTGCTCTTTGATCCAGGTTTGCTGTCGGTTCGTCCATGATAATAACGTCTGTGGCAAGCGCCCAGGCAGATAGAATAGCGACAAGCTGCCGCTCTCCGCTTGACAGTTCAAATACAGACCTGTTCTTCAGGGAATCCAATCCAAATTTTCGAAATCCCTCGTTCACTCGCTCTACGATTTCATCATGTGACAGACCAAAGTTTTCAAGGCCGAATGCAAGCTCGGATGAGCTGTTCACTGTAAAAAACTGTGCTCTTGGATCCTGGAATACAGACGCTACCTGCTTCCCCACTTCTCCGATACGCAATCCTGATATGTCTTTGCCGTCAATCCTGCAAACACCGGTGAGCTCACCCTCGTAAAATTCCGGAATGAGATGATTGATACACCGCAGCAGTGTCGATTTACCGCAGCCGCTGCAGCCGCATAAAACAACAAACCTGCCCGGCTCAATATGACCTTCCACATCGATAAGGGAGGGCTTACGTCTCTCGTTATAGGTAAACCCCAGATGAAAATCAATCTTCTCTGCCATATCCAAAACGAGCCCCCGTAAAGCTGCCGGCAACCCTTATTCTGATGTCACAGAAAATGCCGTCCTCAAATCACGTCCTCGATCAGAATAGTAGTCCAGTCTCATTAGTTAGCTAACGCTAACATTCTAACATATGATTCCTCACCACAAAAGATTGTTTTGCATGCCCTGAGGCAACAGCTTGATGTTGGAACATATTTCACATCCATTTGCCATTTGACACCGAGTTGTGTCGGCGTATGATAAGGTGTTAGTGTTTACGACTTTTTCTTTTTCGTAGCGGCTTTACGATATCCCAGTTTATTGCTGAATCAGATAGGAGATCGAAGGATATGAAAGGAAAACAGAAAAAAGGACAATTTGCAGATTGGAAATTACAGGACTGGTGCATATATGCATGCTTCATTTTGCTCTGCCTTTCATTCCTTTACGGCGCGTGGCATTTTATAAAAACGGGCAGGTACCTTCACGGATTTCTGCTCGTTATTTGTTTTGTTCCCCTGTTTCTTTTTTGCCTGGTCCCTGTTTTTTCAAAGCCAATTCCCGAACGCAAAAACAAATATACGCCTTTGCGGCTTCCTCTTCCGGAAACGAAAGAAGACTTTTTAGAGCTTGCAAAATCCATAGGGACGAGTGACAAAAACATTTTGGAGGAAATTTCTGAATGCCTTGCTGAGCCAGAGCATTTTCTGGAAACAATAGAAAAGACTGCAAAAGAAGCTGGTGGAAGTGAGGCGGAGGGACTTTATGAAGATTTAAGCGCTGAGTATGAGGAATATAAGGATTACGCAAAAAGCGCCAATGAGCCATTTCTTTACGGTGCACTGATCCTTCTTTATTACAGGCGGATGATTGCGAGATTTGACTGGAAAGCCGACAGGGAAACCTTTGTATTTCTGATGAAGAAGTTGCGCGTGGTAAAGGCAAATGGGCTTCCAGTAGGTGAAGATATTTTATCGGAATCAGGAGATGTGGAACAGTTTTGCGGTCAACTGGATAAACTTTGGGAAAAGGCAGGGTATCATACGGTGCTGATTGATACTGACAGTGACGAATATATCATAGGAGTACAGGAAAATTTGGGGGGAAGTAAGGGGGGTGCGGACATTTTTTAAACAGCCACCCCCAACTCCTTTCTATATTGAAGAGGACTGAGCCCTCCGAGTGTTGATTCGATCTGTGCAGTACCAGCGAATATAACTGTCGATCTCATATTTTAACGCAGCAATCGAACAGCCTTCCTAACTTCGGTTATAGAACATCTCGTTTTTTAGATGTCCGAAGAAGCCTTCACAGGCAACGTTGTCTGGTGAACAGCCTTTTCTCGACATAGAT
>NZ_JAQT01000003.1:0-31455 GCF_000524295.1 Shuttleworthella sp. MSX8B | reverse complement strand
TTCGAGTGCAAAGTGCACTCGAATCATGAGAAAGAAGCCGCCCCTAAAGAGACTCCTCCGTCCTACAGGAGCGCGAGACGGCCCGCGGCGTCCGGTGGACGCCACGACTGCGGGCCGACCGAGCCGGCAGGCGAGACCTCGAACCTTCGAGTGCAAAGTGCACTCGAATAATGAGGAAGAAGCCGTCCCTAAAGGGGACGACTTCTTCCTCATTACCCGAGCGCGAGACGGGACTCGAACCCGCGGCCTCGACCTTGGCAAGGTCGCGCTCCACCAACTGAGCCACTCGCGCATATTGCCGCTTCTATCAGCGACAAGAAATATAGTATCCAAGATAGACCGGACTGTCAAGCCGCAATCACAGTACCTACTTGCTCTCCTGCCCCGCAGTCACACTGGACAGATAATTGCTGATCTCGGACAGGTCAACCACCGTCGACTTCATATGCGTCTTCTGATAGGCCTGATAGCGCTGATAGCCGTAGAAACCGCCGCCGCCGACAATCGCGAACAGAATCAGGACCGTTGCCAGCAGCCCCAAAATACGCCTGCGCCGCCTGACCTTCAGCGTCTTCTTGATGTTGCGCTTCGCCTCCTTATTGCGATCTACTTTCTCCTGACTCATCTTTCACCCCTGTCATTTGTCATAGCGTCTTGTCTGCTTGAGGAGAGCTCCTCGCACGCTCTTGTCTTCACTCAATGAAACCATTCTAATCCAAAGATTCCTCTCAGACAAGTCCGCTCAAACCCACTCTGTTATATACAGCCCAAATCCACTTCACTGGACAGGCCGCCCGACTCTATGCTCTTTCATTAGCTTTTTATGCGCCTGCCCTATTTGATCCTCAGAATCCTGACGAGCATAAGAACCAGGGGCAGAGTAATCGCCAGCAGGAAAAGGAAGAGATAGGCTCTCCCGAGAGGCTGCTGTCCAAGAGCTCTGTGAAGCATCCACCAGAGCAGGAGCGTCACCGCTAATTTAATTCCGGACAGAGTCTGCCCTACAATCCGGCCGACATCCGTCTCCTCTGAGGAAAGCCCCTGCTGCATACGAAAGAGTCTGGGAAAGAGATCAGCCAAAAGAAGAAAGAGTGTCAGGGCCCACATCATAAGGGCAAGAACCAGAAGGGTAGATTTCTTCCCAGGCTCCCCAAGGCTTCCATCCAGGGAATACCTACTGATGATCTGCGCCGGCAGGCCGCCGTAGCGGATCGCCAGTTCCATCGTAGCCCCCAGAAGGCAAATAAAATTGACAAGATTCAAGACTTTTGCAAGTGACCACTTCATGGTCCAGCTCCTTTAATCTCCCAGCAGGGAGGCAATATCCTTTGCGTCAAAGCAAACGGATTTGACCCCCTTTGTCTCAATGCGATAGAGGGCATTGGCCGCCAGATGCTCCGCCGCCTGCTCCAGGTCACGAACTCCCGGCGCGTTTGCGTAGGCAGCAATGATCCGGTCCACACCCTCATCGCTTATGGTCAGTTCATCCTCTGTCATGGCCATGCGTCTTAAGACCTTTGGAAGGGAAAAATCCCTGAAGATGATCTTCTTCTCCTCCGGCGTGTAGTCGGGAATATCGATCAGGGCGAAACGCGTCATCAGAGGCTCTGAAATCCTGCTCTTATCATTGGCCGTCGCAATCGGATAGACTCCCGTGGTCGGAATCGTGCACTCCATATAATTATCTGTAAAGCCGAGATTGTCCAGGAGGGTCAAAAGGGCGTCCGCCGGATTGCTCCCTCCGCCGGCCTCTGCCTTGTCCAGCTCATTGATGATAAAGACCAGATTGGACGCCTGGGCCTGAGAGAAGGCCTCCATGATGCGGCCGGGCTTGGCGTTGGCATAGACGCGGGGAGAACCGGTTAAAGCCTCCGGGTCGGAAATGGTAGACATATCCAAAGAAGTCCAGGGCAGAGCCAGAATCCGGGCGACCGCATAGGCGATCTGGGACTTGCCGACTCCGGCCGGACCGGCCAGAAGAAGACCGTAGGCGGGCAGGGTATGGGTTCGGTTGATCTGAATGACTGTCTCAATAATTCTCTGCTTGACCCTCTCCATACCGTAGAGATTCTCATCTAAAATAGCTCTGGCCCTGATGGGATCAATGGGCGGAAAATAGTCGCTCTCCCAGCTGATTCCAAGCATAATTGAGAGAGCCCTCTGGGCATGGCGTCTCTCCTCCTGACTGATCGCATGGCTGCGGGTCATGGACAGATTGCGCCAGGCCCAGCCGCGGATATTGACAGGCAAGGCATTGCCGGCAACACGCAGATAGTTCTCAATTGTAGTCAGATCCGTCAGCCGCGGTTCCTCGGAGATCTCATCGTCCATGTCCGGCCTGGCTTTACAGGGGGGATCCGATGCCAGAAGACGCCCGATCGCCAGCTGAAGGAATGCGTCCTCAGAGGACAATCGATGCCTGCCTGTCGCGTCCACCGCGTGCATCCGATAGACAGCGTATCCCTCCTCGGTCTGTGCCCCGGACAGGCGAACCTGGCTCTTGTTCTCTCCCAGCCACTTGATCAGGTCCTCAAAACGAGAATCCAGGCGCAGGATATCGGCAAAGAGCTGGTCTGAGGACTTACCGAAGCAAAAGGCCATCCTGCCCTTTGGATTGATGAATATTCCGGATGTGTGATGAACCATGGTTCTGGCCGAATCCCGAAGAAGCATGATGGGATGCTCCGGATCCGCCGATCCACTGTCAGAATCAAAAAGCTGGCAGGTCACAGCAGGCTCATCCGCCGCGGCAGCCTTCTGATCTCTGCCCTCATCTGAGAACTCAAATACTCTGGATGACATATTTCCTCATTTCAGTGCCTGGTCAAACAGCTTGGCTCAGCGCCCGGTCGCACAGCTTGGCAGGTCAGCCGCGAGATGCCCCCTCGTCTCTCTTTCCCCGAGACCTGGCTCTTCTTAGCTTAGGCTTCCTGCGAAAGATCAACCGGGAGGGCCAGGGAAATTCCCTCTTCTTTGCCACTTCTCCTGCTGACAAACTTCCCTTTAGCTCCAGATAAAGATAGGCGTAATATGGGATCCGCCGGTCGCAAACCTCGATCCTCTCCTCTGACCCCTCATCCGGGACAGCTTCCTCTGCCTTTGTCTCCCCGGTTCCCGCGGGGTCTGCCCCCTCATTTAAGGCAACTTCCCCATCCTTTGTCTCCCCGGTTCCCGCAGAAGCTGTCCTCTGCGTCCCCCGGGCTGCGGACTCATTTCCTCGTCCTCCGGCGGCCTGACCGGGATTTTTCTCCCAGTCAAAGACCCTGTCTTCTCTCAGGCGGATCTGTTTAAATGCTCCCCCTCCCAAAAAGACCTCCATGCGCTTGATGATCTCCCGGTCCTGCCAGCCTTCCACCATCTCTTCATCCGACGTCTTCAGCTCTCCGACAGGTCCGCCGTCCACGAGAACCTGGCCTCCCTGAAGCTGGACATGTTCCCCCCGGACAACAAAGTATTTGCGCAGGTTGCTTCCGGGGACATAATACTCCCTCACTTCCTCCTCCGGCAGATAGTAATCCTCGTTAATCGCCAGATAGTCATAGAAATGATCCCTGTACCGTTCGAGATCAATCAAATCCAGAATATAAGCACTCTCAGGAGCGGATTCTTCTGGACGCTCTGTTTTCTTTCGTTCAAACATACATCTTCTACCGAAAGAGGGTCTCCCGAAGGAGACCCTCTTCATCATGACAAAACCCGTTTTATTTTCTGCTTCTGAGGAAATCCGGAATCTTGATGTCCTCCTCCTTGACGGTAGGCCTGACCGGGCTGGGCTGAGCCAGTCCGTTCAAGGCGGGAGCCTTTGGCGCCGCTGTCTGTGCCTTGGGCTTGGTAAAGCTCGGGGCCGACAGCTGCTGGGCCTGCGCCGTTGCCGCCTGCTTCTTCCTCTCCTCGCTAAGAGACACACGGTCATTGGTCTCAGATTCCAGAAGACCGGTTGCGATCACGGTAATCTGACACTCATCCGTCATGGACGAATCAATGCGGGCGCCAAAGATAACATTGGTGTCCTCGCCGGTGAGATCTTCCACATAAGAAGCCGCGTTGGTGGCATCCTGCAGTGTGATATCGCCGCAGATATTGATGATGACATCGGAGGCTCCATCGATCTTGGTCTCGAGCAGGGGAGACTCAACGGCAATACGAACCGCCTCGAGCGCCTTCTCATCCCCCTTGGCCTGACCAATTCCGATATGGGCCATGCCCTTGTTCTCCATAACGGTGCGAACATCGCCGAAGTCCAGATTGATCTCGCCGGGCAGCTTGATCAGATCAGTGATCCCCTGTACTGCCTCCTGCAGGACCTGATCCGCCATCTCCATCGCGTCAGAGAAGGAGGTCTTGTGATCCGTAATCTGGTTGAGCTTCTCATTGGGAATTACGATCAGCGTGTCCACGTTCTCCTGCAGGTTCTCAATACCGGTGAGCGCTTTCACCATACGGGACTTGGCCTCAAAGAGGAAGGGCTTGGTCACAACTCCGACGGTCAAAATCCCCTGGTCCTTGGCCAGCTTGGCGATCACAGGAGCCGCCCCTGTACCGGTGCCGCCGCCCATACCGCAGGTGACAAATACCATATCGGCTCCCTTGATGGCGTTGGCCAGTTCCTCCGCGGTCTCTTCCGCGGCCTTCTGGCCGATTTCAGGCTTGGCGCCGGCGCCAAGACCCTTGGTCAGCTTCTCTCCAATTTGAATCAGGGTGGGGGCCTGGCAGAGATTCAATGCCTGGCTGTCCGTGTTCACACCGACAAAGTCGACGCCGGTGACATTGGCGCGAACCATGCGGCTGACTGCATTGTTACCTGCTCCGCCGACACCCACAACAATAATCTTAGCCTTGAACTCAGACTCGTTGGTTGTAATCTCTAACACGGTGTATCCTCCTGTTATATCCCTGTATTTCCCGACTTAAGACTCTTATGGTCCTCTCTGCTCTTTTGTTTCACTTTCTCATCGCCCGAGGATTCGATCTATCCTCTGCCAAACGATAAAAACTGACATCATCTATAATACATTTTTTGTCCATACGACACAAGTTTTTAATTGCTCTTCTTGGTCTCTTCCTTCGAATTACCCTCCTTCGAATTCTTCGAATTCTTCGAATCCGCCTGATTACTCTCCTTCTGCTGCTGCGCCTCCTTTTCCATCTGTGCCTGATCCTTCTCGAAGATGACATCCGTATTATCCGGAGTCCAGTTCTCCAGATGCAGCGTCCCGCTCATATCCTCGATCTTATCCAGCAGATAGGGTACCCTTTTTAACTTGTCTCTCAGATTGGTCTTGGACCCGAGACTGATGTTCAGGTTCTTGCAGCTGACCTGGACTGTTCCGTTTTCTCCCAGCTTCAGATCGCTGATGGCAATGGATTTGTCCGCGAAAAACTGATAGATCGACAGGACACTCTCCCGGTCCGCCTTATCCTGGATTGGAATGATGTCTCCTTTTTTCGCCTTCTCTGCTGAAATCCCGCTGAGAGACGGCAAACCGTCGACCACAAGTGAAGAGACGTCCGTCACCTGTCCCTTCGCGTTGAAGTAGGCTCGGTTTGTCCCGTCAGCCAAAAGATAATAGCCGGTCATCGGAGTCTGCCTGATCTCAATGGTAATCTGCCCCGCGGAGCGAAAGCGGATTCTGGCCGAGTCAATGAAGGGGATATTCTTTTTTGGAAGCAGGGCATTTTTCAGGAAGGCATAGACCGTGTTCCTGCGGCTCAGCTTATCATCTAAGATTCGGTCGATCACCTCCTCCTGGCTGTAGATGGCTGTACCCTCTACACTGACCGAGGTCTCCTTACAGATCAGCGCGATCAGCAGGATTGCCAGGATCAGCAGGCCCAGAAGAAGCAGAAGTCCCCTGCGCAGATAAAAGCGGATCAGGTTCTTTTTCTGGCGCTCTTTGCGATTGCTCTCTTTGTCCGGATCATGCAGCATCTCCAACACTCCTCACCTCAAACCTGGTCCAGTCCCGGGCCTGTATTCTTCGACACACTCAGGGCAATTCCCATCTCTATCATAGTCATCAGCAGGGCGGATCCCCCGTAGCTGACAAAAGGCAGGGTGACGCCGGTATTTGGCATGCTGTTGGTCACAACCGCGATATTCATTAGCACCTGCAGACCCATGTGAACAGCGATGCCGATCACGAGAAAAGACCCGAACAGATCCTTGCAGTACATGGCGATCATGGTCAGGCGCCAGATCAGAACCAGGTAGAGAATGATCAGAATCACCGCGCCGAAGATCCCCAGCTCCTCTGTAATGACAGAGAAGATCATATCGTTCTGGGCCTCAGGGATGAACTGCTTTTGCATGCTCTCTCCCAGCCCCTTGCCGAAGAGTCCCCCGGAGCCGATGGCGTAGAGGGCCTGCATGGTCTGGTATCCCTTGTCGGACGCGTCCAGCTCCGGATGCAGCCAGACCCGGATTCTGGCCAGACGATAGGCTCCGCCGAAGACAACTCCGGCTGTCCCAAGGCCGAGTCCGATCAATCCCGCGTAGAAGAAGGCCCTGCGCTCCCGGCTTGCGATCAGAAGCATGAAAAATACGATCCCGACAACGATAATGGATGTGGACATATTCTCCTTTAGAATCGGCGCCGCCAGAGCCAGCTGGGCCAAGGAGAACAAGACCAGTCCCTTCCACTGATTCACCAGACGAGGATGCAGGGAAATCAGGCCTGCCGTCAGAATAATCACTGCTGTCTTGGCGATCTCAGAAGGCTGAACGCTCACAGGTCCCAGGCGAAGCCAGCGAGTTGACCCGTTAGCGGAGCGGCCGAAGACTAAGAGAAGCAGGGTTCCTCCCCAGGCCAGAATATAGATCGGCCACCTCAGGCCGCAGAGCTTGTGATAATCCATACGGGCCAGAGCAAACATGGCTGCCAGGCCCAGTATCGCGAAAGAACCCTGGCGAATCAGATAGTGAAAGGAGTGACCGTAGGTCATATAGGAGCTGTAGGAGGATGTCGAGTAAAGCATGAGAAAGCCAAATCCCATGAGCAGGATCAGAAGCAGAACCAGGGTATAGTCCACATAACTCGACGCCCTTCGCTTCGACAGCTCCCTGCTGATGATCTTATCCTGTTTTCTGAAGAAGCGGCTCCGCTTCCTTTCGGCGGTTCGTGTTGACATGCGGTCTCCTTAATCTGGAAGTTCCCTTACGTATTTCTTGAATAGTTTTCCTCTCTCCTCATAGCTGTGGAACATATCCCAGCTGGCGCAGGCCGGGGACAAGAGCACCTCATCCCCCTCTTTTGCATTGGTGTAACAGATCTTTACCGCCTCCTCTAAGGTATCAGCGTAGACAAAATCATTGAAGCCGTGATCCTGGCAGCACTTGGCGATCTGGGCCCGGGTCTCTCCGATCAGGACCAGAAGCTTAACCTTCCCCTTGAAGGCGTCGACCCAGTCCCCGAAATCCGACTTCTTGTCGTAGCCCCCTCCGATCAGGCAGGTAGGGGAATCCATAGCCTCAATCCCCTTGATGGCGGCGTCGGGATTGGTCCCCTTGGAGTCATTGTAATAGCGAACGCCCCGCTTGGTGCAGACATACTCTATGCGGTGCTCCACCGCGGTAAAAGCCCTGAGTCCCTCTTTAATCTTGTCCATGGGGACTCCCATAGCTCTGCTGATGGCAATGGCTGCCATGGCATTCTCGTAGTTATGGCGACCCACGACCTGAAGCTCCCGCACAGAGAGAATGAGCTCTTCCTCCTGCCCCTGACAGTAACGGATACTGTGATCCTCCTCACGGTAATAATATCCCTCCTTAAGCCTGCGCCTGCCGGAGAACCAGACCACATGGTTTGGCAGGGTCTTCCCGAATTCCCGCAGGATTGGGTCCTCCAGGTTTAAAACCACCGTCTCATCCGCTGTCTGGTTCTCTGTAATCCGCTCCTTGCAGGCGATATAATTCTCCATGGTGTGGTGGCGATTCAGGTGATCCGGCGTGATATTTAAAATGGCTGACACAGACGGGTGGAAAGTCTCAATCGTCTCCAGCTGAAAGGAGGAGACCTCCGCGACGATACGGGTCTCATCTTTTGTGTCGGCGGCCACCTCCGTATAGGGTGTTCCGATATTTCCAACCACCTGAACATCGGGGAAACAGGTCCTGAGGATAAGGCCGACCATGGATGTCGTCGTGGTCTTCCCGTTAGTCCCCGTGATCGCCGCCAGATGACCGCGTCCCAGGCGGTAGGCCAGCTCTATTTCTCCCCAGATCCTCTTTCCCCTGGCCTTCAGAGACTCCACCAGAGGGCTGTCCACGGGAACTCCCGGGGAGAGAATCACTGTGTCAAAGTCGTCATAGGCCTCTTCCGGCAGTTCTCCCAGATAGATGGCTACTCCCTCCAGCTGGGGGTGCTTTAAGATCAGCCCCGCCTCATCTAAAGTATTGTTCCCGTCAAAGACACAGACGCTGGCATTTGACTTCTGCAGAAGCGACACGGCGGCGACGCCGCTGACACCGGTTCCGACGATAAGATAAGAATTCATACTCTCTTCTTTCTCAATTGATCCGCAGTGGTTCATCACATATCACGGACATTTCTCAGGCGGCCCCCACAAGTCCCAGCATGGCGATCATGGCCAGGATCACGGTTACAATAGTAAAAATCCCCACGACCCTGGTCTCCGACCAGCCTCCCAGTTCAAAATGATGGTGAATCGGAGCCATGCGAAAGATTCTCTTTCCATGGGTGGCCTTGAAATACGTCACCTGAATGATGACGGACAGTACCTCGATCAGATAGATTCCGCCCACAATCGGAATGAAGATGGGCATGTGCAGCATATAGGCGATACCGGCGACGAAGCCGCCCAGAGCCAGAGAGCCTGTATCTCCCATGAATACCCTGGCCGGATACAGATTATAGAGCAAGAAGCCCATGAGGGCTCCGATGACAGCGGCGGCAATCGGCTCCAGGCCGAGACCCAGATAGAGGGAGGCGAAGCCAAAAAACGCCGCGACGACGGCAGTGACACTGGACGCCAGTCCGTCCAGACCATCTGTGAAATTGACCCCGTTTACCGTTCCGAGAACGACAAAAAATACCAGGGGGTAGGACCATACGCCGCTGTCGATCATCCCTGAGCAGAAGGGAATGATCAGGGCCCGAAAATCCGGGTGAAAGGTAATCAGCAGATAGAGGAAAATACCGGTGACCAGAATCTCCAAAAGCAGCTTCTGCCAGGCGATCAATCCGTCTGAATTCTTCTTGGCGGTCTTTAGAAAATCATCAATAAAGCCGATGATCCCAAATCCCAGAGTCAGTTCCAGAACAGGCAGAATGCGAGGATAGCTTCTCCCGTATACAATGGACACAACAGTCAGAGCAAGTAAAATCATGATCCCTCCCATGGAGGGGGTTCCGTTCTTGCTCTGATGGCTCTTTAACTCCTCTCTCTCCGTGTTTCCGATTTTCAATCGGAGCAGCATGGGAATTGTGAACGGCCCCATCACTGCCACCATGAGAAAAGCCGCCAAAAGAGGTATCAAAATTTGATTCAACATAATTGCTCCTGCTTCTGCTCCGCTAGCGAACGGCATTGCTTCTGCCATAGCCGGTCCCTGAAGAATTGTCAGATCTTCCGCCTGCGGCGCTCTCGTCCGGATTCAGATTCGGCGTATCCGTTGTCGCTGTATTGGTCTTTCCTCCGGACAGGTCAACCCCTTTCTCCTTGGCCTGCCTGGCCGCCTGATCCGCCGCTGCCTTGGCCTGATCATTGACGGTCGGAACATTCATATAGGGAAGAATCTGTGAGGCGATATTTGAAAAAATCTGTGACGCATAGGAGTTACTGGTCTGATCCTGCGCGTCCGGCTGATCGACAACCACATAGATGACAACCTGCGGATTTTCAATCGGGGCCGCACCGATGAAGGAGAGCAGGTAATTTCCGTTTCCTCTGGGTACCTTCTCCGCGGTTCCCGTCTTACCTCCCACAGAATAGCCTGTCACAGCAGCCTTTTTGCCGGTCCCCTCTTCTACGACCCCCTTCAGGAAGGTCTTTAGGGTATCACTGGTCTCCCTGGACACCGTCTTCTTCATGATGGTCGGCTCAATCGTCTTAACCGTATTGCCCTGCTCGTCCTTAATGGAGCTGACGACATGGGGCTCATAATAGTTCCCCCCGTTGACGACAGAGGAGAAGGCGGATGCCATCTGCATCATATTGACATTATAGTTCTGTCCAAAGGCGTTGGTCGCCAGAGATACCTTGTTGGAAGCCAGCTGGTTTTCGGTGTAGAGCAGGGAGGCGGTAGAGACCTCCCCCGGCAGATCGATGCCGGTCTTCTGGCCCAGATTAAATCTGGCCTGATATTTGGAGAAATTCTCAGGACCGATCTTGGCGACCATCTGCATCATGCCGACATTACAGGAATTCTGCAGAACCTGCTGCATGGTCTGATGCCCATGGCCCTCATGGTTCCAGCAGTGAATATAGTAATCTCCCACCTGCATTCCGCCGGAGCAGTCATAGGTGTCTGAAGTGGAGACCGTGCCTGTTTCCAGTCCCGCCGCCATGGTCAGAACCTTGGCTGTGGACCCGGGCTCATAGGCGCTGGAGACAGAGAAGTTATTCCATATGTTGTTGAGCACCTGAAGCTGATCCTGCGCTGACATGGCGGATAACTGCTCCGGCGTGTAATAGGAGGATACATCCCTCGGCTTGTTGAGGTCGAAGCCCGGGTAGTTGGCATTGGCGAGAATCTCTCCCGTATTCGGATTCATGACCAGAACCGACGTGTGTAAAGAGCCCTGGGCGGAACCTCCCATGGCCTCCCTGGTCTTAGCCATGCCGCGGGCCTCAATCATCTGGTCGTTAAAGCTCTTGATGGACGACTCCACAATCGACTGAATATTGACGTCGATGGAAGTGACCAGGGTATTCCCGTCCTTTGCCTCCTCCACCGTGTTCTCCACGTTGTTGTCGGAATTGACATAGCCGTAAGAGCGTCCGTTTGTTCCATTCAGGACATCATTATAGGCCCTCTCCAGACCGATGGTTCCGGAATTGCCATCCGAGGCAAAGCCGATCACCGAGGCCGCCAGAGAACCATAGGGATACTGCCTGGTATACTGCTTTTCAAACCAGATTCCGTTTACCTTGCTGTTCTTGCCAGACGTGTCCTTTTGAAAGGCCGTCATCTTCTCATTGGATACCTTTTTGGCCAGGACAATATAGCGTTTGTTTGGATTCTCCTGCAATTCCCTGCGGACCTGATCCTCCTGTATCTCAGAGAAATGCTCTGTCAGCGCCTTGACTGTCTCGTCGACAATTTCTTTGCCCTTGCCGGATTTCTTCTTCTCCGCCAACGCGGATGCGTCCGTCAGCTCCCGCGCGTCCAGGATGACATTATAGACATCGACGGAAGTCGCCAGCACTGTCCCCTTGGCATCGACAATATTGCCTCTCTGAAAGGGGATCACTGTGGAATTGTAATTCTGCTGGGAGAGGACAATCTTCTCATACTTGGCGCCGGAAACGTAGTTGATATACATGAGTCGTCCAATGAGCGCAACAGCAAGAAGGCAGAAGAGGAGGAAGATTGCTCCCAGCCTCTTCTGCATTCGATACAGGATCTTGCTATATAACTTCTTTCTTCGATTATGTCTCGACGCCACGACTCTATTCCCTTACAAGCGGAAGATCAATACTGATCCATGTAATCGGTATCCTCCATAGTATAGTACACAATCTGACTGCTGTCAGCATATACCATACCCAGGGACTTCTGCGCCTTGTCCTTAACCGTCTCCAGGTTAGCTCCGGCATTCATCCGATTCTCCGTCGCGGAATTCTCCGCCTTCAGAGTCGCAATCTGTGACTGAAGATTCGCCAGTTCCTTCATCGACGTGGTCACAGAGGATTGCAGGGCAACATATGCCAGGAGGAAAGCTGTCACCGCAAGCAGATACACAGCGACACGTATGGTGTTGTATTTGGCCTGACGTCTGGCCCGAACCTGGTTGCGATTCCGTAAACGCCGCTGTCTGGCCGCCCGCTCCTTCTCCTGCTGGCGGCGAAGCTGATACTCCTGATCGGAGATCAGTTCCCGCGCCGCGCTTCCGTCCGCGCTTCTTGTCCAATAAAGTCTGGAAACCTTAGCCATTGTTCCTACTTCCTACTCTTCTTCTCTAACAACTCTCCGCTCAAAGACGCGCAGCTTGGCACTTCTGGAGCGATGATTCTCCGCCAGCTCCTCTTCCCCGGGGAGGATTGGCTTTCTTGTGATCACCCTGCCCTTGCTCTTTCGCCCGCAGATGCAGACCGGAAATTCCGGCGGACAGATGCAGGGGTCCTCCGCGGTCTGGAAGGCATTTTTTACAATGCGATCCTCCAGAGAGTGGAAGCTGATGACGGCGAATCGGCCTTCATCAGCCAGCAGATCAATCATCTCATCAATGTGATCTCTCAAAACGTCCAGCTCACGGTTGAGTTCAATACGGATGGCCTGATAGGTTCGTTTGGCCGGATGGCCGCCCGTGACCTGAATCTTCCTGGGGACAGACCTGCGGATTACCGCGTTGAGCTCTCCCACCGTCTCAATTGTCTTCTTTTGTCTGGCCAAAACGATGTTCTTGGCAATATTTTTGGCAAAACGATCTTCCCCGTAATTTCGAATCATACGAAAGAGTTCTCTTTCGCTGTATTCATTGACAATATCTCTGGCGGTCCTTGGATTGCGGCAATCCATCCGCATATCCAAAAGCGCCTCCTCATCCATATAGGAAAAGCCCCGCTCCGGCGTATCCAGCTGATAAGAGGAAACGCCCAGATCCAAAAGGATCCCGTTGACAGAAGCAATTCCCAACTCCTCTAAAATCTGGCGCATCCGCTCGTAATTGCTTCGAACGATCGTAACCCGGTCAGAGAAGTCCTTTAGTTTCTCTTTTCCGGCCGCGATGGCATCCGCATCCTGATCAATACAGATCAGACGTCCCCTCCCGGACAAGCGGGACGCGATCTGGCGGGAATGTCCCGCGCCGCCCATCGTGCCATCCACATAAATGCCATCAGGCTTGACGGCGAGGGCATCGATCGTCTCCCGGAGCATGACCGAATAGTGTTTGAATTCCATCTTTGCTCCTTAGATCATGATGCCAAGATCCGCCATGTGCTCAGCCACCTCATCCATATCCTCATAGCTGTTGGTCTCGTCCCAGAGCTTCTTGTCCCAGATCTCGATACGGGTTGAGACTCCGGCCAAAACCACATCCTTGCTCAGCCCGGCATAGGCGCGAAGACTGGGAGGGATCAGCGTACGCCCCTGCTTATCGATCTCGCAGGTGGCGGCGCCGGCAAAGAAGAAACGCATGAACTTGCGGGCATCCTTTGTGGTCATCGGGGTCTCATGAATCTTGGTCTCAAGCTTGTGCCACTCCTCGGCCGAGTAAACGAAGAGACAGCCGTCCAGCCCCTTGGTCATCACAAAGCCCTCGCCCAGTTCTTCACGGAACCTGGCGGGAATGATCAGACGTCCCTTGCTGTCCACGTTGTGTTCATACTCTCCCATGAACATATGGCACAAACCTCCTTTCCCTCAGATTTCTTTTGATCCATCGCCTGCAGCAGCGTTTCCTGACCACTGTGGATAACTTTTCATCCCCGTAACTTTTCCACAGAGTTTTCAACTTATCCACCACTTTGTGGCACTTAGTTACCACTTCGTACCACTTGTCCTGTATTTTAACCTGACACGAGAGGCATTTCAATGCGGAAATCCTCTGAAACAGCGGGCTTGTGGGAGCTGGCAACCCGGTGGAGGCAAATCCCATACAATAAATTGTGTTTTTTATTCCTTTAATCTCTATATATAGTGCAAGAACATATATTTTGTATAATAGTCACAGGATTTCACATTTTCTACACTGATTTTTCAGTACTATTGACCCATTCTTTTCCGGTGCCTTCATTTCCGCGCGCTTTAACTACCCTGCACTCCCCACATCCTTGATCCTCCCCTCCCTGCATGTCTCCAATCTTGCGCTACTGTCCTGCGCCTCACTGTCCCTGCATATCTCTATTCCTGCGCCCCGCCCCTCACTGTCCTTGCGCCTCCCTATCCCCGCGTCTTCTATCCTCATGTCTCCCTGTCCTTTCCCTTAGATCTGCACAAAAAAACCTGCTGACAAATGTCAACAGGTAACTTCCTAAAAATTGAAATTCCGTGTAGCTATAGCTTTTCAAGAAGAGCAACAAGGCCGGTGGATGCTAAATAACTGTAAAAAAATTGACTCTATCTCATATACGAGAGTAAAATTATTAAATAAGAGGAGGTGCGTCCATTGTTTTTTCCTTTTACCCCATCTTCATATACATAATAAAAGGAGCTTATTTATGAAAAATATAAAAAGAAGCTTTCTATCGATTCTATGATCGGTCTCTTTAGCTTTACTCTTTTTCCTTCCCTCTTATGGCATGTGATGGATGGTATGCAACAGTGAGATATATAAATCTCGATTACGCATATTGGACTGACTACGAAGGGACATTTTTCCATGAAAAAGAAAAAACTCCTTATTCTCTGTATCGTTTTTGGGGTTTTTATATGCGTAATTACCGCTTCAAAAAAGTCCGAACCAGATCACAGCCTTTTAATATCCGGGGGCATAGGATCAGCTCTGTTAAAGCAAGAGGCATATATCATCTCCATAGACAACGATAATAAAATTCTTCGGGTCTCCTTGGTAAACAAGAGTGCGGATTCTTTATTCCCTCCCGATCAAAATGAGCTTCTATTAAAATATGACGAGCTGGTACCGCATAATTTGCGTTTGGCTCCGGGTGATCGAATCATTTTTTATTTCTTTTATTCAGCAATAGGCAAGTCGCCTATGCGCACGTCTTCTATCAAAGCCGCTCAAAAAGCTGCTCATTAGGGAAATGTTTCAGATGAAAAGCGGTTTTGACCAGTGCCTGTAAGGCCAGCCAAAACCGCTTTTCGTCTCTCTGTCGAAAGTCCTGTAACGTTAATTCTTCGATCGGGGGAGACAATCCCCACATATCAAATGGTATTTCTATTTCTCTTCTTCTGATTTCTGACCTTCTTGTCCGAATCCAGTTTCCCTTTCGACATCATCCGACTCATCATTTAAATCCAGCAGCTGAACCTCTCCCGGTCGGTTTGTTCCGGCCGTCTGCAGAGCCTTCTTCTTTTCTGGCTCTCTTTCCCTTAAAGGATGTTTTCTGGATCTGATCAGCCCGATCAGCAGGACAAGGAAGCCCAGCAGGGCAAGAATCCCTGCCAGAAGCTGACTGACCGGAATCCAAGTATTCCAGAGATAGAGCTGGTCTGTGCGGACGCCCTCAATCCAAAAGCGTCCGATTCCATATCCCAGCATATAGGTCCAGAACTGCTGTCCCCGGAATCGAATATGCTTTCGCAGCAGCATGAGAATAACAAAAAGGGCAAGGTTCCAAAGGGATTCATACAAAAATGTGGGGGCCACCTGGATGAAGGTCTCTCCACCGATGGTCACCATGTGCTGAGCCATAGTCGACGAAATTTCGGAACTGGTTCGTATGGCGGAGACAGGCAGCTGCATGGCCAGGAGATTATTGGTGTACTCCCCGAAGACCTCTCGATTGAAGAAGTTGCCCCAGCGTCCCAGAACCTGACCGATTACCAGACCGAGAACAACCGTATCCGCCACCTGCCAGAAAGAAATCTTCTTAACCAGCTTGGTCAGGATTCCAATCATAAGAACCGCCCCGATGATTCCCCCGTAGATCGCCAGGCCTCCTGCCCGCAGGTCAAAGATCTCTAAGAGATTGTCCCGGTAGTCATCCCAGCGAAAGGCCACATAATAGATACGGCATCCGACCACAGCGGCAATCAGGCCCCAGATGCACAGATCCAGATAGTCGTCTTCCTTCTGTCCGGTTCGCTTGGCCTCCCGCAGGATCAGATTCACTCCAATCAGCATGCCAATGGCAATAATGATCCCGTAGTAGGCAATGGTAAAGCCTCCGATACTAATATTGCGGCCCACATGTAAGGTCAGATGGAGATTTGGAAAAATAATAGTATCTGTCAATTTCAATTCCTTTCACTGCATGCAGACCCTGTTAGACAAGACCAGGCGGGCACTGTATTGCGTTCCTAGCTTCTCCCCCGCTCGATAATGAAGGGACCGGGTAAGAAAGCCAATATTCCGGCCACAGTCTCTGCAGCTCCAACCGCAACCATCGCTCCCCAAAAGCCACTGATCATCGCCCCAACAATTGCGCTTACCAGGATAATAATCATGGAAAAGCTGTAAATCACCATCGTCATCATGCGTTTTACCATAGCCGCCAGCCGGTCCGGAATCACCAGCCTGGTCAAAACACTCTGTCCCGCGACATAGAGGCCTGTGGTCACAAGTAAAAGCAGCCCTGCCAGGTTCATCGAAAGGTCCGGTCTGACCAGAAGGTTGAAAATGATCCAGCCGGGCAAAATATCCAGCAGATCGCAGACCAGATCAGAGAGCACGGTAAAGGCAAGCTTCTTCCAGACCGGTTCCGGCACCAGGAAAATAAAGTCACGCTCCAGTTCCTGATTCAAATGTGTCCCGGCAGACATCATGAAGATGAAGATGATCATTGCCGCGAAGTAAACAGCCAGAAGCCGATTGGGATCTGTCAGGCCCAGCCGGTCGTTCACCAGATAGCTGCCGATTCCTATCGCCAGATTGATCAGGGCATTGCGGCTGATAATCCCTCGCACCGCTTCTGACCGCCAGCTGTGCAGCGCCTTAAAGAAGAAAGCATTTGCCCCCAGGCCGCGCCCCATCTGCCCAACGTCATAGCGAAAATACCCGGCGATTTTAGATCGTTTCTTATTGCTCTCCAGAGGCTTTCCCTTAGCCCTGGAAGCCTCCATCATCTTCTGCCGCTTCTCTGCCTGGGGCAGGGCATCCTCATAGAAGAAGACCGGAATCTTCCAGATAATGAGAGCCAGAACGATCATTCCCAGGACAAAAGCCCCCATCCAAAGGACAGCACCCGCTATATCTCCTGCCGTCATGGACCAGGAAAAAGCAGCCAGCCAACCCAGATATGGCACAAAGCGGATCTGATCCGATGTCGCGATCTCAATCAGGGCCATCAGCGGACTGCTGCCGCTGGTCTTGACATAGTAGAGTAAAGCAAATGCCAGCAAACCAAGCATAACATAGACAATATAATGACTGAGATTTCGATATCTGCCCTCCCTGAGAGAGAGCAGACTGTAGACAACAATGCTCACAAACTGAATGAAGATCAGCAGAAGCGCCCAGACTGCCACCAGGGAGATCGCCCCCATCAGTCCCATGCCCATATTGATGAAATTAGGAATCTGAAAGGACATCCAGATCGCCGAGACGAAGAGGAGAATCGTCTGCATCATCGTTCGGAAAGCCAGAATGGATTGGGGCCGCATGGACGAAGTAAAGAGCAGATTGACATCTGCCATCTGAAAGATTGCCGAACCGTTCTTCCCCGCCGAGTAGAGGGCAAAGAGCAGAACCAAAAACCCCACCAGAAAGGGAAGCGCCATACCGATCTGTCTCCCGCTCACCCCCTGAATCCCCAGGGCGGCCGCAAGGGGATACTCCTGACTCTGCGCCTGATTCTTTGCCCGGGAGTCCTTCCCACCATCTCCCTGGTCATAGCTCTCCTCCTGCCTGATCTCCTCTTTCTTCCCGCCTTCGGAGAGGTGGGAGGCAGAATAGCCGATCAGGCCTCCGACAACTGCCATAAGGATTATGAAGACAATATAAATGGCAACCCAGGTTCGAAAGATCTTTCGAATGCTGTTTTTGAAACTGTGCGCGAGATAATAGCCAAAGACTCTCATAATCGCGCCTCCTCTGCCTCAGCTTCTTTTCCCTCAGTCAGCTGAAAGTAGAGATCTTCCAGAGAGGTATTCTGCTCGGCCAGAGACTGCCTGGTCACGCTGGCAAGAATTTGCCCCTGCTTTAAGATGAGAGCTTCATCCCAGAGGTCCTCAACCGAATCAATGATATGGGTTGAAATCATAACAGATTTGCCCTCCTCACGCAGTTCAAGAATCATCTTCTTTAATTCACGAATCGCATGCGGATCCAGACCGATCATGGGCTCATCAAAGATAAGCAGTTTCGGTCTTGGCAGGAATCCGCAGCAGATGGATAATTTCTGCTGCATTCCCTTGGAGAGTTCATCCCCAAATTTCTTCCGCTTGTCTGTCAGCTCCATCCGGCTTAAGAGTTCTTCCTTATAGGCTTTATAATCCTTGAGCCGATAGGCCCTGGCAATAAATTCCAGATGTTCGTCTACCGTCAGATTGGGATAGAGAGCCGGCATCTCTGGAACATAACCCAGGTACCGTCTGGCCTCCGCCTTGCCTGTAGGCATCCCGTCCATATGAACCCATCCCTCGTGGCGCAAAAGACCCATAATCGACTTGATCGCCGTTGATTTCCCGGCCCCGTTTGGACCCATCATAATCAGGATCTCTCCATCTGAAACTCGAAAACTTAAATCATGATTCGCGTAATATTTTCCATATTTCTTGGATAAATGGGAAACTTCCAGCATAGGTCCTCCTTCTTGTGCCGGCAAACACGTCTATTTCAGTATAAGGCTTTTTTGATTGCTTCGACTGGAAATATCCTTTTGTTTTTCTTAATTTCCTTAACCCTATCTTAATTCTCCTGATCCTCTGTCACCGCCTTGAGAAAGGCCAGCAGGTCCTCGCTCTCAATCGAGGCGAACCGGTCCAGGCCCTTGTTGAACTGACCGGCAATATTCTCCTCCTCTGACTGCATCATCGTCAGCTCCTGCATCGCCTTTAATTTCTCAGACTCACTTCTCGCCATTTTCCCTCCTCAATAAACAGGAATGCTCTGATCTCATTTTTCTCTCGGTTTGATAAACATCGCGTCCCCAAAGGAGAAAAAGCGATACTTCTCCTCCACTGCCTCGCGGTAGGCATTCAGGATATGGTCTCGTCCGGCCAGAGCTGATACCAGCATCAGCAGAGTGGACTGGGGCAGGTGAAAGTTGGTGATCAATCCGTCGATTGCCTTAAACTGATAGCCCGGATAGATAAAGATCTTCGTCCAGCCGGACTTGACAGGAATCGTCCCATCCGCTTCAGCGACAGATTCCAGGGTCCTGGTCGAGGTGGTCCCAACCGCAATAATCCGGCCTCCATTGGCCCTGGCGCGATTGATCGTGTCCGCCGCCTCCTGACCTACCACATAGTATTCCGAGTGCATGTCATGATCCTCGACCCGGTCCGCCTTGACAGGGCGAAAGGTTCCAAGCCCCACATGCAGAGTCACCTCCGCGATCTCCACGCCGCTCTTTCTGATCTCCTCTAAAAGCTCCGGTGTGAAATGCAGACCGGCCGTCGGAGCCGCCGCCGACCCGTCATGCCTGGCGTAAACGGTCTGATAGCGGTTCTTGTCCGCAAGCTGGTGATGAATGTAAGGGGGCAGGGGCATTTGTCCCAGCCGGTCTAAGACCTCTTCCCAGATTCCCTGATAGGAGAAGTGGATCATTCGGTTCCCATCCTCTAGAACCTTCGTCACCTGTCCGACCAGAAGGCCCTCTCCGAAGCTGATCCTGGCTCCCTCCCGGCACTTGCGACCGGGCTTCACCAGAGTCTCCCAGTTGTCTCCACCATGATTGATCAACAGGAGAACCTCTACCTTGGCCCCGGTCTCCTCCTTTGCCCCGAGCAGACGGGCGGGGATGACTCTGGTATTGTTGATAACCAGGCAGTCACCTGCCCTCAGATAATCCCTGATATCATAAAAATGTCTGTGCTCCATGGCCCCGGTCTCAGGATCCAGAACCAAAAGGCGGGACTGATCCCTCTTTAAGAGGGGATCCTGCGCAATCAGCTCCTCTGGCAGCTCATAGTCGAAATCCTTGACGTCCATTATTGATCTTTCCTCTCTGACCTTCTTTTCCCCCGGCGGATCACTCCCGAAGCCGGATTCATTTTTCCCCGGCGAATTACTCCCGAAGCCGAATCCCCTTTTCCTAGGCGGATCACTCCCGAAGCCGGATCCATTTTTCCCCGGCGAATTACTCCCGAAGCCGGATCCCCTTTTCCTTCAACGCCTTTAATATGGAATCCATAGACTGATTCACATCCTCATCAGAGAGGTTCCTGTCCTTCGCGCGGAAGGTCAGAGTGTAGGCCATGGACTTATAGCCAGACAGAATCTGCGCGCCCTCGTAGATATCAAAGAGCTCATAGGACTCCAGGATCCGGCCCCCGCAAGAGGCGAAGATATCCTCAATGTCTCCCGCGAGAATCTCCCTGGGCACAACCATGGAGAGATCTCTTCTGGAGGCCGGGAAGTTGGCAATCCCCTCATATTTGACAGCAAAGTTAGCATGACAAACCAGCTCCCCGACATCGAGGACCGCGACATAGACCGGATCCTTGATCCCGTAGTTGCCAGCCGCGCTCGGATGCATCTGACCGATATATCCGATCTCCTGTCCCTCATAGCGGATATTGGCCTGGCGACCGGGATGCAGGAAGGGATATCCGCTCCCGGGATCATAGCTGACCCGGTCTCTCATATCCAGCTTGGCCAAAATCTCCTCAACAGCTCCCTTCATCTGATAGAAATCGATCGCTCCATAGCCGCCCAGCGTCAGCTTAAGACGCTCCTCGGGGAGCTCTGTCAGGGGCAGGGACTTGGCCAGGTATACATTTCCCATCTCGTAGAGCCAAACATCCGCGTTGCGCCGGCTGTAATTGGTTCCAAGCGAGGTCAGAATTCCGTTTAAAGAGCAGGTTCTCATAATGGAGAAGTCCTCTCCCAGGGGATTTGAAATACGGATGGCCTTGCGCAGGGGATCTTCCGCGGGCAGCAGAAGCTTGTCAAAGACCCTGGGACTCTCGAAGGAATAGCACATAGCCTGCGAGAATCCGCAGAATTCGGCCGTATCACGAATCAGGCCCTCGATCCTCTGTTTTTTGCTCAGGCCGCCGGCATAAGATCCTCCCGGCAGGCTGGTCGGAATATTGGCATAGCCATAGAAGCGGGCGATCTCCTCCGCAATATCCGCGTCACAGTGCAGGTCCTGCCGGTAGGTCGGGATCTGCAGCTGCCCCTTTTCTCTGTCATATCCGATCCCCAGAGGCTTCAGGTATTCGATCATCTGCTCCGGACTGATCTGCGTCCCCAGTAAGTGATTATAGGCATCTGCCTGGAAGGGCAGAGTCCAGGGATTGACCCTCTCGGGGTAAATGTCAATCACCCCGCCGACCACCTCTCCGGCGCCCAGCTCTTCTATCAGCTGGCAGGCCCGGTTCATTCCCTCAATGGCGAGATTGGGATCCAGTCCCTTCTCGAACTTGGCGGAGGCGTCTGTGCGCAGACCGGCTCTGCGGGAGGACAGGCGGATATTGGTTCCATCGAAGGTGGCTGCCTCAAAGAGCATGGTGTGGACGTCGTCCGTGATCATGGAATTTTCCCCGCCCATAATTCCGGCCAGACCGATCGGCTTGTCTTTGTCACAGATCATCAGCATGGACGCGTCCAGCGTGTGCTCCTGCCCGTCCAGGCTTGTAAACTTCTCTCCCTCGGCGGCATTTCTGACCACAATCCTCTGACCGGCAATCCGGTCTAAATCATAGGCGTGCATGGGCTGGCCATACTCCTCCATGACATAGTTAGTAATATCCACAATGTTGTTGATGGGGCGAATTCCCTGCGCCATCAGGCGGCGCTGCATCCACTTGGGAGAGGGCGCGATCCTGACATTCTTGACAAGACGGGCCGTATAGCGGGCGCACAGGTCATGATTCTTCACCTCCACAGAGACATAGTCCCTGACATCCTCCCGGTTTCCGGTCTCTGTTACCGGATCAGGGCAAAAATCTCTGCCGAAGGTCGCTGCGGCCTCTCTGGCCAGACCCAAAACAGAGAAGCAGTCGACGCGGTTGGAAGTGATTTCATACTCGACGACAACATCATCCAATCCCAGAGCCCTGACCACATCATCACCGGGCATAAGGTCCGCGTCCTCTTCAAAGACATAAATGCCATACTCGGGCGCCTCCGGATACATATCCCGGCTGCTTCCCAGCTCTTCAATAGAACACATCATGCCCTCGGAGGAAACGCCGCGGAGCTTTCCGGCCTTGATTCGGATTCCTCCTTCCGTCTTACTTCCGTCATGGCCTCCCGCCACACGACCACCGTCCAGTGCGACAGGCACCAGCTGTCCTTCTCTGACATTTGGAGCTCCGGTCACAATCTGTATGGTCTTTGTCCCCACATCCACCTGGCAGACCAGCAGGTGATCAGAATCCTCATGAGGCCGGATGGAAAGAATCCTTCCGACCACGATTTTGTCCAGATCCGCTGCCAGATCCGTGTAGTACTCGACCTTATTGCCCGCCAAAGTCATGGCATCCGCGAACTCCTGGGGCGTCACATCCAGGCCCGGAACCAGGGCCTTAATCCACTTGAGAGATGTTCTCATGCTTTTTCTCCTTATCTAGCGCCTTGCCTTCTGTCATCCATCCGGCAGACCGATCATTTTTGCTTTCCTTCTGCCGGATGCTCTCGATCGAAAATCTATCTTTTTCGCTTTCTCATTGCCGGACGCTTTCAATCGAAAATCCGTCTTCTTCGTTTTCCCTCTGCCGGATACTTTCAATCGAAAGCCCATCCTCTTCGCTTTCCCTTAAAACTGGGACAGGAAACGATCGTCATTCTCATAGAGAAGGCGCATATCATCAATCTCATACTTGAGCAGAGAAATGCGCTCGAGACCGACGCCGAAGGCAAATCCCTGGTATTCTTCCGGGTCAATGCCGCTCATGCGCAGGACATCCGGGTGGACCATGCCGCAGCCGAGGATCTCAATCCAGCCCTCTCCCTTACAGAATCGGCAGCCCTTGCCTCCGCACTTAAAACAGGAGACATCCACCTCGGCGGATGGCTCTGTGAAGGGGAAATGGTGGGGACGGAACTTAAGCCTGACGTTCTCCCCAAACATCTTATGGGCAAACTCCAGAAGGGTTCCCTTGAGATCTGCCATTGTGATGTTCTTATCAATCACCATTCCCTCGATCTGGTGGAAGGAGGGACTGTGGGTCGCGTCAACTTCATCCGCGCGGAAGACGCGGCCGGGTGCAATCATGCGAATGGGAAGCTTTCCCTTCTCCATCACGCGGACCTGTACCGGTGAGGTCTGGGTGCGCAGAAGAATGTCCTTATTGATATAGAAGGTGTCCTGCTCATCCTTGGCCGGATGGTTGGCGGGAATGTTGAGGGCCTCAAAGTTATAGTAGTCATATTCGATTTCAGGTCCCTCGACCACCTCATAGCCCATGCCGATAAAGATCCGCTCCACCTCATCCAAGACTCTGGTATTGGGGTGGCGGTGACCCAGCTTGATCTTTTTGGCCGGCAGAGTGACGTCGATTGTCTCAGAGGCCAGCTTCCTGTTCAGAAGTTCCTCTTCCATCCTGCTCTTTCGGTCTGCCAGCTCCTGCTCAACCATCTGGCGGACGTCATTGACCAGCTGGCCGAACTTGGGGCGCTCTTCCGCTGAGAGCTCCCGCATCCCCTTCATCAGCTCTTTGAGTTCTCCTCTCTTGCCTAAGACGGTCAGGCGAACCTCATTGAGCTCCTCCAGATTTTTGGCCCTGGCAATATTCTCAAGGGTCCTCCGCCGAATTTCTTCCAGTTTTTCATTCACTGCCATGGTCTTTCTCCTCCTGAAACAACCGCATGATCGCAGGGCCTGCATTCGATCATTACGAAAAAAGTCTCCGTCCCCAAAGGGACGAAGACATAACTCCGCGGTACCACCCTGATTTCTGCGTGAATACAGACTCTCCATGCGCCTAACGCGCGCCAACGTCATCACCTACTCGGCTATGCTCTCTCCTCGGATTGTCTTTTCAAATCCGCCCGAAAACGGATTTGGAGCATTGCCTTTCAGAAATGCGGCTCCAACCTGAATTTCATCTGCTGTCTCCGTCGCCCCTCTCTCAACCATGAAAGGACTCTCTGTCACGGATTCACAGCGGCTTACTGTGGGTCTTCACTGCCTTTTTCCATATCGTGCTCAATCTTAGCATAGAAGAGAGCCGGGTTCAAGGCGGGCTGAACGCAAGGAAACCGATGGTCTGATCGCAGAAAAACCCATGGGAATGACCTGCATCTGCCAACCTACCCGCTTTTCCCTGTTCCCCGCAGAAAAATCGGCCGGGATCACCTTCTGATTTTCTGATTCCCCCTTCTCTTCTTCAGCAGCAGGGCGATTGCTGACAGGGACAGAATCAGACCGGCAGCCTCCGGAATCATTGGCGCCAGATCTCCTGTCTTCGCCGCTTTCGCACTGATTCCAGCCGTCCGTCCGGCTTTCTTCGACGGATCGGCTGTCAGCCGCTTTTGCCCGCCGGAGGGATTGCCCTGATTCTGACCTGATCCCCCATCGCCTCCTTGCTTTGACGGATCCGATGCTTTTGCCTCTTCCTTCTGAAGAGCTTCCATTGCCTTTTGCAAATCAAGTACTGCCGCGTCAACGAGAGGCTGATCGTAAAGGGAGATCTCCTCATTTGCCATGAGAGCCTCCGCCTTCGAGAGGGCGCTTTGCAGCTCATTTACATTTTCCTGTCTGTATCCCGACAGATCCACTGCCTTCGCTTTTTCGATGGTCTCCTTCAGAATCGCCTTGTCCGCCTTGGGCTGAAGCCTGATCACCGCCTCCGCGAGAGCCTGTCTCGCCTGGTCGACATCTTCCTGCCTTGCCGACGGGTCTGCGAGCACCCTCTTTGCCGCATGGACCGCCTCCTCAAAGGCGTTCCATCCCGCGCTGAGATAGTTCTCTTTTTTGTAAGAGGCAGTCGCGTCCGTCAGTGCCGCAAGCGCTGTCTTGTCTCCCTTCTTGACCAGAGCTTTTGCCGCGTCGAGAAGTGCCTGATCTGCTTTCAGAACATCTGCCTCTTGCGCATCCTCATCCTCAATGACCCTTTTGGCATTCGCAAGAGCCTCTGAAAAGGCATCTTTTTCTCTTCCATCGATATACAGATTCAGATCCAGCGCCCTATATAAGGTATCGTGATTTCTGAGCTTTGTCTTATCGCCTGCCTTGAGGCCCAGCCTCTGAATTTCTTCAATCAAAGCGGCTGTCGTGTGATCTATAGTGTCCTGACTGGACTGGATATTGGAGCTCACAGATTTCGCATAGGCAAATACCTGCTGAAAACTCTTCTGTACACTCGGAATTGCCTTGCTGACATCTCCATTGTCCACACTCTTTTTGGCCACAGAAAGGACCTGGTCGAGTCCGGCCCTGTTTGTGGTCACCTTGTCCTTCAGATAGAAGAGACGGAAGGCGTCGACGCCGATCATTCCATAATAATCATATTGCCATGCCTTGTTAATCTTGAGTCTTACCTTGTCAGACTCGAATTCATCAAACGAAAAGACCTTGGACTGAGCCCCCAAAGAGGCCCCCTTGACTGCCGCAATCCACTCGCTTCCATTCCAGTACTCAATATCCATGTCCGCGATATCATAGTAATTCTCATAGAACCAGTCCAGCGCCACTTCTGCCGTGTTCACTTTCACCGGTTGATCAAACTGAAGCTCCAGAAGAGTCGGGAAGTTTGTCGGGTACCATGCACTGCCATTCTTCCCATCCAGCGCCTTCTCCAGGCCTGCCGAATCGCCTGACGTCCCCTTGTCCGTAACAGAGCTGTGGTTCTGCTCAATGCCCTCCGCCGTGTTCAGAGCCTCCTGGCTCAGATACTCCGCCGTATAGACCTTACTCATCTGGCGTCTTCCCAGGAAGAGAGCGGCCTTTACCGTCTCTTTGGACTTTGTAACCGGGAAGGCTTCCCTGTACTCATCAGAGAACCACATCGGATCATTTCCGTCCGTCGTGTATCTGATCTGAAGATCATCAAACTCGCTGGAGATCTCAATCTTATCATCGGAGCTGAGCGTGAGCTTGTTCTCCGGGCTTATTCGCAGTGTCAGTCTGTCCCACAGACCCAAAAGAGCATCTCTGGCGTGGTTGACGCTTTCCTGCATCAGCTCCAGTTGGCTGACGCCGCACTCTTTGTCTTTCAAGAGCGCCTCAGCCGCATCCGTCTGCTTCTTCAGATCAGCGGCTGTCTTGATATAGCTTGCCCATTCCTCCTTTACATCTCTTTGATTGTAGACTTTTCTCGCCTCGTCATAGGCATCCCGCAGGGATATGGCGGCCTCGCCGACACGGATCGCCTTGCTTAAGCTCTGTGACTGCTTTTCATAGTCCTCCGATTTTCCTTCCGCGATCACCTTCTCTGCTTTCTGAATCAGTTCATCCAGATGGGTCTTCTGTTCTGAAAGGAGCTGGCCCTTCATCTTTTCGGAGAGCTCCTTGGCCCTGTCGATGACACTTTTCAGCTTGTCGGGTGACGCATTGTAATCGATGGTGTAGGTCTCTCCCGCCTCCGTCGCAAAGGAAATCTTATCGTTCGAAAGGACCTGGGGCGTCAGCTTGGAACCGTCCGATTTTCTGACGCTGCAAGCGGCGATATCTTTATATTCTCCTGTAAATGTGCCCCCCTTTCTCGATGTGATCTCAAAGCGGTCCGCTTTTCCGTTGGACCAGTCCATATTGATCTCAAAGTTGCCTCTTGCGACAATGCCCTTGACATGCCCTGTGCTCCACTGGTCCGGAAGAGCGGGCAAGAACTGCACATATCCCAGCTGACTCTGAAGCAGCATTTCATTGACGCCGGCCGTATAACCGAAGTTCCCGTCGATCTGGAAGATCGGTTTTTCCTTATAATTCGCTCCGCTTCCGTGGGAACAGAAGAGGTTTGTCAAGAATCCGGAATTTCCGCCTCCGACATCTGACTGCACGAGCTTAAAGGCCTCTTCGGCATGCCCTGTACGGGCCCACAGATTCAGCTTATGGGCCTTTGACCAGCCTGTCGCGTCCAGTCCTCTCTCTTTCAGCGATACGACCGCCGCGCTCATATATTCCGGCTTGTCTTTGCTGATCAGATTACAGGGATATAATGCCATCAGATGCGACAGGTGACGATGCGGCGGCTGCACTCCCGAGTTCTGTGCGCCGAGACTCTGTCTCCACTGAGGAATATCAATTTCCGGAAGATTTCCCGCCTGCGCTTTACCGAAAGAGGTCTCTTCAAACCACTCCTTGACCTGTCCGCTCTTGCCCACGATAACCGGATCCAGCTTGGACTGCTTTTCTTTCCACTCCGCAACCAGATCGCCGTCAAGCCCCAATGTCTCCGCCGCGTGAATGGTATTCTCCAGATGCTGCCAGATAAACTGCTGATCATAGGACGCCCCATTGACAATCGGCCCGTTTTCCGGGGAATAAGAGGGGGCGGATACATAGCGCTGCTGATACTCACTCCAATAGAGAGCCTTGTTCCAGAAATTAGCGACCTCTTTCATCGATGGATATAACTGCCGCAAATACTGGGTATCTCCGGTATACAGATAATATTCATAAGAATTGAGGAGAGCCCAGGCTGAGCCGATCGGATTCCATCCCGCCGCGTTATTCTTCTGTCCCAGGGCCGAGAACATATAGGGTGTACTGAAGCATCCCACGAGCCATCCGTTTTCTTCTCCTCCCTGGCTCTTGATCCCATAGGAAGCCGCCGCCGCATTGCGCCCCGCCTCCTTGAGAACATTCAGAAAGTCATTGTAGGGCTTCATGCATTCACCCAGATTACTTGCCATGGTCGGCCAGTAGTTCATCTGAACATTGATGTTGAAGTGATAGTCCCCATACCATGTGAAGAAGCCTTCTCCCCAGACGCCCTGAAGGTTTGTCGGAAGAGATCCCTCTCTGGATCCGGCTATGGTCAGATAGCGTCCGAACTGATAGCACATCACCTCCAGCGCTCTCTGCTCTGCCGACGTCGGAATCTGTCCTCCATTGTTTTCCACCATGTTGCGGTATCTGCGGATCAGTTCATCTGTGGGAATCTGCGGGATTTCTTCATCAAATCCCAATTCCATGCGGGAAAAGAGCGCGGAATGATCCTCCACATGATCCTTTTTCAGGGCCTGATATCCCTTTTTCGCCGCAGCCTGAATTCTCTTTTTCACTGCCTTGTGCGGATCCTCTCCGCGGAAATTCGGCAGCTCCATCTTGTAGTCTGTGCCGCAAGCGAAAATCAGTGTAACCGCGTTTGCCCCGGATACACGGATTGCCGGCTTCCCATCGTTTTCATCGCTGGAGATGCTTCCTCCCTCGTTGATGACCTTCAGCTGCGCTTCCACTTTCAGTCCGTTTCCTCTCAGGGCATCGCGCATTGTGATTGTGTCGCCGCGAACAACATTTGTATAGACGTCTCCCCCGATCAAATTCTCAAGATTGGTCTTAAAGCTGATTTTCCCATCCTTGTCCGCGCTCAGACGCACGGCCATGATATTGTCCGGATAGCTGTTAAAATACTCTCTGCTGTAGTGAACCCCCTCATAATCGTAGCTCACGGTCGCCAGGGCAGTTCGCATATCCAGATCTCTGACATAATTCGTCACCTTGGAGGGATCCTGGTCATTTGAAATATACAGATTGGCATAATCTGTCGGGGCGTCGTAGCCCTTCAGATCTCCCATCAGCTTATTCAGCGCGTCCATTGCCTCCCCTTTTGTATCGGTTCCGCTCGCCTGATAGGAGTTTTCGTCAAAGCCGAAGACATGCTCAGACTTATCATCCAATTTCTGACGAATTTCATTCAGATTGTCTTTGATCTTCTGAAGGTCCTCTTCTGTACTGATCGGATTCGTTGTGCCATAGCTGTAGGTAGACTTGCCATCCGGCCCGCCCTCCCAGACCGTTTTTTCATTGATATGAATCCGATCCTGGTTGATGCCTCCAAAAACCAGGCCACCCATGTAACCATTGCCAATCGCCAGCGACTGTGTCTGCCAATCGCTCGCCGGCTTATCATACCAGAGCCGCAAAAGATTGTCGGATTTCGCGTTGTTTTTGCCTGTGACCCCTCCTGCTTCCCCTGCAAAAGCACTTGTCGGGACAAGAGAAACAGCTACTGCCGCAGCTGTGATCAATCCGATCCAGCCTCGAAACTTCCTTCCCAATTTTTACCTCCCACTTTCTTACATACAGATGATTTCCTGTGTGTTTTCACACCCCTCTTTCCATCTACATCCTTTAAAACATCTTTATCTGTGCATCCCCCCTTCTCTTCCTGTATTCCCGCGAACAGCAATCCCCCTTCTGCGCAGCGGACGGGAATGCTCCATTCACGCGATAAACAGGAGCACCTTTATTGTTGATTGTCAGCCAGGCCAAAAGTGCCTAAACCGCAAAAAACCACGGGTTTGACCGCCAGGTATTATGAAAATCAATAAAAATCAACATAGTACCGAAGGAAAAACCACATGGTTCAAATTCATATTACATGGTATCAGTGAAAATTTCCACCCCTATTTTCAGGTGGATTATATTGGGGATTTTTAGAAGAATTTTTGAGCCGCGAATATTTTCAGCTCCCCTGTTTTCAGATAATTTTAACCGTAAAAGAAACGGTGCTTTTTAAGCCTTATGGGATTCAAACTCCTTCGCGACATCCACAAGCAAATCCCGGATAGGAAGATGCTGTGGGCAAACCTTCTCGCACTGCCCGCATTTCATACAGGATGACGCAGACCCGTGTCCGTTCGCCGTCAAAACCGTCCGATAGTAGAAATCCTGATTCCAGGAATCAAACTGTCTCTTGCCGTTGAGGCAGGAGAAAAGGTCCGGAATCAAAATATTCTTCGGACAATGGTTCTCCTCCACACAATAGTGACAGGAAGTACAGGGGATCAGGTTCTGATCCAGAAAAACCCTGCGAACCTCTTCGATTGCCTTCTTTTCTTCCTCCGTCAGGTGCCTGTAATCTGTCATGAAAGAGAGATTGTCCCTCATCTGTTCCATATTGCTCATGCCGGAGAGGACCATGACCATATTGTCCGGATCCGCCGCAAAGCGAATCGCGTATGAGGCATTGCTCAGATGCTTTTCGGAATCCTTCTGCAGCGCGTCAAAGATTTTCTGCGCCTTCTCCGGAAGCTGGATCAGCCTTCCTCCTTTGACCGGCTCCATAACAATAACCGGTTTCTGATGCCTGACACAGACCTCATATACCTTTTTTGACTCCACTGTCGCGTCCATGTAATCAGCGTAATTGTACTGGATCTGAACGACCTCAATCTGCGGGTTCTCCTCTAAAATCCGATCCAGAACCTCCGCTTTATCGTGAAAAGAGAGGCCGACATGGCGGATCTTTCCCTCTCTCTTCAGGTCAAAACAGGTCTCATAGGCGTGACACTTCCTGAATTTTTTATAATTTTGGGCATTCTGGGCATGGAGAAGGTAAAAATCAAAATAGTCCACTCCGCAGGCCTCAAGCTGACTCTGAAAGAAGGGACGAATGTCTTCCTCACGCTTAAAGTAAGAATCAGTCAACTTATCTGTCAGGAGGTAGGCCTCCCTGGGATAGCGTTTGGTCAAGAAGTCCCTGATCGCCAATTCTGACTTGCCGTCAATGTAGCCGTGAGCTGTATCAACATAATTAAATCCGGCTGCCAGAAAGAGGTCGATCATCTCCTTACACTGTTCAAGATCAACCTGCTCATTCTCCAGCATGGGCAGACGCATACATCCAAAACCAAAGTTCTTCTTAATTTCCGGAAACCAGTTCATCGAATACCTCCTCTACCTTCTCTATACATATTACACCCTTTCGCCGCCGCACAGCATCGTCCGGGCAAATGCGCAAAGAAAAAGAAGATCTGACACACAGATCTTCTCCTCTTGACAGGGGCAGAAGGACTCGAACCCTCGACATTCAGTTTTGGAGACTGACGTTCTACCGACTGAACTATACCCCTATTTATGCATTGAGCATGTCGGCTCAACGAAAGGTATTGTATCACAAGATTTGCAAAAAAGGCAAACCTTCTGAAAAAGAGACGAGCCCGAGGGCTCGTCTCCGCGAATACCTTCAAAACTTCATACAGATGAATTGCAAACCTTTGAAAATGGTCATCTCGCATCCGCGACTTCGTTGCTTCTGCTCGATGTGTTTGCTTTGCAAACTCTTCCATTTTCTACGAAAGCGGTCACCTCGAATCCGCGTCTTTGACGCTTCTTCTCGGTGCATTTGCTGCGCAAATGGACTCGCTCGAAAACAGGTCGCTCCAAGCGCAAGCGCTCTCGCTCCTCTTTTCTCACACTTTTCGAAAATGGTCATCTCGCATCCGCGTCTTCGACGCTTCTGCTCGATGTGTTTGCTGCGCAAACTCTCTCAGAAAGAAAGCATTCGCTTTGAATGCAAGCATTCTCGCTTTGCTTTCTTCCTGCTCGTCCATTTTCTTCGCTTTTGGTCAAGCCTTCGATCGATTAGTGACAGTCAACTTAACACATTGCTGTGCTTACATCTCTGCCCTATCTACCTTGTACTCTGCA
>NZ_JAQT01000002.1:0-61107 GCF_000524295.1 Shuttleworthella sp. MSX8B | reverse complement strand
ATAATAACCATGAGGAATTGACCGAATCACGTCCGAAAGGTGATTATCTCATGGTTAAAGATAACAAGGGCAGGAAAACGACTCTGGATGAGCGAATAGCGATTGTGGAGCACTGTACTGCCAACGCCATGAACTATGCGCTTACAGCAAAGGAGTATGACTGTTCTTATGGCCAAGTCTATACTTGGGTAAAGAAATATGAAGAACGAGGTGTTGAAGGACTGTATGACCGCCGCGGCCGGAGCAAGCCGATGGAAGAACTGACCGAAACGGAAAGACTTCAAGCAGAAAACAGGCTGCTTAAAGCGCAGACCAAGCAACAGCAAATGGAGATCAACTTCTTAAAAAAACTCAATGCCGTCGAGAGGAGGTGACGCTGAAACGGACACGGCATCTGGATATCTATATCACAATAAAAGAGCTTATCGAGGAACATCCGGATTATCCTGTAAGTCGCTTGTGCAGACTCGGGCATATCACCAGGACTTCATACTACAAATGGAAAAGCAGGCCGGATAATGAAAATGACGTTCTTAACAAGCGTATAGCCGAAAAAGTGAATCAGATCCATGAGGAGCATCCGGATATGGGATACAGGCGTATTCGTGACACGCTGGAGCATGATTACGATATCCGTGTTAACGACAAGCGCGTTCTCCGTATATGCCGAAAAAAGAAGATCCGCTCCATCATAAAACATCGCTATAACTGCTGCACAAAACCGGCCTCTGATCCGGCATACATAGCAGAAAACATTTTGAACAGGGAATTCCATTCTGACAAACTGAATGAAAAATGGGTTACAGACGTCAGTGAATTCAAATATGGCACCGGTGAAGATGAGAGGAAAGGGAAGATTTATCTGAGTGTTATACTGGATCTGTGCGACAGGCGACCAGTTGCTTATGTTTATGGCAATCACAATGATAATTCGCTTGTATTCACAACGTTTAATAAGGCTATAGAGAGCGCTCCAGGAGCAACCCCTATTTTTCATAGTGACAGAGGATACCAATACACATCAAAAGAGTTCCGACAGAAAGTCGTGGACGCAGGGATGACTCAAAGCATGTCAAGAGTGGCGCACTGTATTGATAACGGGCCTATGGAAGGCTTCTGGGGAATCATGAAACGTGAAATGTACTATGGGCGTAAGTTCAGAACGAAAGAAGAACTTCTTAAAGCAATTGAAAAATATATGACCTATTATACGGGCAAACGTGTACAGAGAAAACTGAAAGTCATGACCCCAATGGAATACCATGAAATAAAACTGTTGGGGACAGCATGAAAACTGCCCGGCATTAATGCCGGACAGGAAAACTTTTTTGTTTTTCAATTGTCTACTTGACGGGATGCACACCAAAACGCTTGGTTCTCAGCCTCAAAAGTATTATTCAAACTCAATCGTTCCCGGCGGCTTGGAGGTGATGTCATAGAATACCCGATTGACATGATTCACCTCATTGATAATGCGTGTCGTCACCTTCTTCAGCACGTCATAGGGAATCTCAACCACATCCGCAGTCATGAAATCCACGGTATTGACGGCGCGAAGGGCGATGGCGTAATCATAGGTTCGCTCATCTCCCATGACGCCGACGGACCTCATATTGGTCAGGGCCGCGAAATACTGACCGGCTGTCTTATTCAGGCCTGCCCGCTCCATCTCCTCCCGGTAGATAGCATCCGCCTCCTGCACAATCCTGACCTTCTCCTCAGTGATAGTCCCGATGATACGGATGCCAAGGCCGGGACCCGGGAAGGGCTGACGCATGACCAGTTCCTCGGGAATACCGAGATGAAGACCGACCTTGCGGACTTCATCCTTGAAGAGGTCACGAAGGGGTTCGACAATCTCCTTGAAATCGACATAGTCCGGCAGGCCTCCCACATTGTGGTGAGATTTGATAGTTGCGGACTCGCCGCCCAGACCGGACTCCACCACATCGGGATAAATGGTCCCTTGCACCAGATAGTCCACCTGGCCGATCTTCTTGGCCTCTGCCTCAAAGACACGGATGAACTCCTCGCCGATGATCTTGCGCTTTCTCTCCGGTTCCTCGACACCTGCCAGTTTCTCGTAGAAGCGGTCCTGAGCGTTGACGCGGACGAAGTTGAGCTCATAGGGGCCCTTCGGTCCGAAGACCGCCTCGACCTGGTCTCCCTCATCCTTGCGCAAGAGCCCATGGTCGACGAAGACACAGGTTAATTGCCTGCCGATGGCCTTGGACAAAAGAACCGCTGCGACAGAGGAGTCGACGCCGCCGGAGAGTCCGCAGAGGACCTTGCCGTCGCCGATCTTCCTTCGCAGAGACGCAATGGTCTGATCCGCAAAATCATCCATTCGCCAGTCCCCGGAACAGCCGCAGATCCTGAGAACAAAGTTGGCCAGCATCTGCCTGCCATATTCGGAGTGAAGCACCTCCGGATGAAACTGGAATCCATAGAGCTTCTGATCCTCCCTGGCAAATGCCGCGTTGGGGCAGTTGTCCGTGTGGGCGATGACAGAGAATCCGGGGGCCAGTTTCGTCACATAGTCATTGTGGCTCATCCAGACCACTGACTCTTTCGGCACTTCCGCAAAGAGAGGGTTCTTCGTCTGGTCCAGAGCCATGTGGGTCTTTCCGAACTCCTTCTCATTGGCCCGCTCTACCTTACCGCCCAGAATATGCATCATGAGCTGAGCGCCATAGCAGAGTCCGAGAATGGGAATCCCCCACTCAAAGAGTTCCCTGGGGGCGCTGGCCGCATTTTTCTCATAGACACTGTTAGGGCCGCCGGTCAGGATGATCCCCTTGGGATTCATCTTTTTAATCTGCTCCAGAGGCGTCTTATAAGAATATATCTCACAGTAGACATTGTTCTCTCGGACACGGCGGGCCACCAGCTGATTGTACTGGCCGCCGTAGTCGATTACGATAACGCGTTCCGGCATATTTCTTTCCTTTCTTGACCTAAGGTGACCAGAGGAATAAACCTCGATCAATTCTGTAAAAGAGCTCTCGCCTTATCGACTGAGAATCTCAGATCATTGTAACCCTGTGTTAAACACCCTCTCTGTCCCAATCAAAGGCCAACATCCCAAATATCTTTTTCTGCCATCGCCAAAGCCAGGATCTCAGGCATTTCTTTCCAACCCGGCCCCGGACACCGGACATCGGACAGATAAGTCTCACACCGGTATGCAGTCATCCCGAGTCAATCTGAACTACCTTCCATCTTCCATTCTCCGATAGGAATTTCTAAGCCCGATGGCATTTCTCCAGAGCCTTGGATAGAACAGAAGGAGCATGGGCCAGATCTCCAGGCGGCCGGCCAGCATGTCAAACATCAGGATGAATTTGCTGACCGGCTGCATCCATCCAAAATTGGCCGTGGGCCCTACCAGAGACAGACCGGGCCCGATATTGTTGAAGGTGGCCGCGACCGAGGTGAAGGCCGTGACCAGATCCGTGTTCTCAATCGCGCAGATTCCCAAAAGAGAAGCCAAAAAGATCACGATGTAGACCGCCAGATATATATTGACAGACCGCATGGTGTCATGCTCCACCGGATGTCGGTCCATATAGACCTTCTCCACATTCCTGGGATGCAGGTAGAGGTGCATCTCCTTCTTGATGGACTTAAAGAGGATCCATATGCGGGAGACCTTGATTCCGCCTCCGGTCGATCCGGCACATGCTCCGATGAACATGAGCAGAACTAAAATCGCCTGAGAGAGCTTGGGCCAGAGGTCAAAGTCCGTTGTGGAATATCCTGTTGTCGTGATAATGGATCCCACCTGGAAGGCCGATTTCGTCAGAGCATCGAAGAAACCGGCTGTCATAGGAAGAATATTGACAGTGACCACGAGAACCGCCAGCAGAACAATTCCCAGATAGACCCGCACTTCTTCCATGGCCAGAGCCTTTCTGGCCTTCTTATCCGCCAGAAAGTAGTAGAAATTGAAGTTGATTCCGAAGAGAATCATAAAAATCGTAATGATCCACTGGGACAGGACATGGTAGCTTCCCACAGAGGAATTCAGGATCCCGAAACCGCCGGTTCCGGCCGTACCCAGGGACAGGCAAATGGCATCAAAAACAGGCATACGGGAGAGAACCAAAAGAATGATCTGCGCAAGGGTTAAGACCGCATAGATAATGTAGAGCAGTCCCGCGGACTGGCGCATTTTCGGCATGGTCTTGTCCACCTCCGGTCCCGGGCTCTCCGCCCGCATCAGGTTGATGGGAGAACCGCCCACCATGGGGATGATTGCCAGCATGAAGACCAGGATTCCCATACCGCCTACCCAATGGGTGAAGCTTCTCCAGAAAAGTGAAGTATGTGACAGGGCTTCCACATCACTCAGGATCGAGGATCCGGTTGTTGTAAATCCGGAAATCGTCTCAAAAAGAGCGTTGGTATAATCCGGGATCTCTCCGGTGATAACGAAGGGGAGCGCTCCGATCGCGGAGAGGACAAGCCAGCTTAGAGCCGTTGTAATGCAGCCCTCCTTCAGGTAAAAGGTATTGTTCTGAGGTCTTCTCATACCTAAGAAACTGCCCAGTAAAATACAGATCAGCCCCAGACCCGCATAGATAACCCCCTGCTGTTCCCGGTAAATCAGAGCTACCAGACAGGGTAAAAAAAGAAGGAGCCCTTCTATCCGCACAATATGGCTGAGGACATAGCGAATCATTGAACCATTCATTACATCATGCCCCCTTATGCCAAGATATCACAGATTTCCGTGTAGCCGACATTGGTCGTAATAATCATGACCGTGTCTCCTGCATGGATCATATCATCTCCGGATGGAAAAATCAGATGTCCCTTATGATTGATAAAGCAGACCAGAGTATTGGGCTGCAGTTGAAGATCGCGCAGAGGAATATTGGTGATGCGCTTATCGTCATCGACCCGGAACTCCAGGGCCTCCACCCGGTTGTCAAAAAGATGATAGAGGGTCTCTATGTTGGATGTGCCGGAAGCCCTCTTGGCCCTGACATAAGCGATAATCGCGTCGGAAGTCAGATAGCGGGGACTTAAGACAGATCCCAGATCCAGATCCTCGACCACCGCATCGAAGGTAGTCCGGTTGATCTTCGTGACCACCTTGGCCCTGGTCTCCTTCCTGGCATGAAGAGTGAGCATGATATTCTCCTCATCCATCCCGGTCAGGGGGACAAATGCCTCCGTTCCCCTTAATTGCTCCTCAAGAAGAAGGTCCTCATCCGTTCCGTCTCCGTGAATAATGACGGCCTCGGGAAGAAGTTCTGTCAGCTCGTTGCAGCGGTCCAGATCCTTCTCGATAATCTTGACCTCAATGCCCATATTGAGCAGCTGCGAAGCAAGGTAATAGGCTGCTCTTCCTCCCCCTACGATCATGCAGTTGCGAATGGGCTTGTTCTCCACGCCAACGCTCTTCATGAAGCTCCTCGCACCCCTGGGAGAAGCTACGAAGGTCAGGGTGTCTCCCGCAGACATGATGGTATCGCCTCTGGGAATCATCACATCCCCGTGGCGCTCAACTGCTCCCAGAACAACATTTCCCAGGTGATTCTTTCCGAAATCAGCCAGCGACTGCCCGTCCAGGGAGGAGCCTGCCGGAATGCGCAGCTTGATCAATTCCGCCTGCCCGCGGGCGAAGGAGTTGACCTCCAGGGCGCTGGGCAGATAGAGAATGCGGGAGGCCTCCCTGGCCAGTTCCAGATCAGGATTGATCACCATGGCAAGTCCCAGACGCTCGCGAAGAAAAGCGATTTCCGCGGAGTACTCGGGAGAACGGACGCGGGCAATAGAGGCGACATCGGAAGACCTCTTTGCAATCGTACAACAGAGCAGATTGAGCTCGTCAGACCTGGTCACCGCGATAAAGAGATCCGCCTCCTGAATTCCCGCGTCATCCAGTTTTGAGAAAGAAGCTCCATTGCCGACAATTCCCATAATGTCCAGGCGGTTGGTCAGATCCTGCACCTTGTTGCGATTGGAATCAATAATCGTAATGTCATTGCCTTCCTTGGACAGCTGTTCCGCCAGGGTTGACCCCACCTTGCCGGCTCCGACAATGATAATCTTTAAAGCCGCCGCCTTGACGGCAATCTCCTGCATTTGATTTCGAAACATGGAACTATTTACTCCTGCCCTCTTCGGCGAGTACCTGTGTAATCTGTTGAACGGCACGCTTGACGGTAGCTTCAATACTAAGGCCATCCTCGTCAATGATAAGATCCGCATATCTCTCATAGAGCCGAGTCCGCTCCTCATAGAGATCCCGAAGGGTCTGCCCTGGCCGATGTACAACACCTCGTGCTTCCAGGCTCCCCAGACGGGCCTCAACTCCGGCATAAGACAACCGCAGGTAAACAACGTGCCCGATCTCTCTCAAATGAGCCATGGCATTTGCGCCATATACCGCGGACCCCCCGGTAGCAATGACCGCGTCCTCTGCCTGGAGGGAGGCAAGTATGCGGTCTTCGATCGCGTTAAATCCCTCGATGCCCTCCTCCGCAATCGTTTCCCTGAGAAGCTTTCCTGTCTTCTCCTGAATCACCAGATCCGTATCGACGAAGCGCTTTTTGAGCACCTTTGCCAAAATAACGCCGACGGTGCTCTTCCCGCAGCCCGGCATCCCGATTAAGACAATATTGCTTTTCGTCATTACTTGGTTCCGAAGATGCGGTCGCCGGCATCGCCGAGACCGGGGCAGATATAGGCGTCTTCATTCAGTTCGCGGTCTACGCAGCCGACATAAATCTGCACATCAGGATGCGCTTCATGCAGGCGCTTGATCCCCTCGGGAGCTGCCAAAATGCACATGAACTTGATCTTCTTCCCCCCGTGCTGCTTAATGAAATCAACGGCCTCAACGCCGGACCCGCCGGTAGCCAGCATGGGATCCACAACCAGAATTGTCCTCTGCTCAATGGGCGCCGGCAGCTTGCAGTAATACTCATGGGGCTCATGGGTCTTGGGATCTCTGTAAAGACCGATATGGCCCACCTTTGCCGTGGGAACCAGGGTCAGGACCCCGTCTACCATTCCAAGACCGGCCCTCAGGATGGGAACAATCGCCATCTTTTTACCGGAAATATAGGGTACCATAGCCTTCTCCAGGGGCGTCTCTACCTCCCTGTTCTCCATGGGCAGGTCCCGCAGGGCCTCGAATGCCTCCAGCATGGCGATCTCCCCGACCAGAGTGCGAAACTCATTGGTGCCGGTGTGGATATCGCGAAGCATGGAAATCTTATGCTTGATGAGGGGGTGATCCATGATAATTACATGATCCATATCTGCCATTTTCTAAGCCTCCAATTGCCTGTTGCATGTTCCAACAAATTTTAAGTTTAAGTGTCTTATAAGTCAATCTGTACTCCGCGCTGAATATTCCGCCACATCATTTCATTATTATAGTAACCCTATATCAGTCACTCTTCGCCCATGCGTGAGCATTCTGTCACATTATTATATAAATCAATCTTCGCCCCACCTGAGTCAGTCACATCATTTTGTGATTGTGACTTCTGCTCAAAATGCATATACTGTAGAAGATTTGGAATTCTTTCGGCCTCAGCTTATGAAAGGGGACACATTATGAACCAAAAAAGCGCTATCAAGGACGCAAGACAGCTGGGCATTCCCAAGATGCTCATCCTGGGTCTGCAACACATGTTTGCCATGTTCGGAGCCACCGTTCTGGTTCCCATCCTGGTCAACAACTATTTTCAGGGACAGGGGATGAGCGTGCAGGTCACCCTCTTTGCCGCCGGGGCAGGGACCCTGCTCTTCCACCTGATCACCAAGCGCAAGGTTCCAGCCTTCCTGGGCTCCTCCTTCGCCTTTCTGGGCGGTTATGCCGCTGTGGCAGCCTTAAATACCGGCATGTATGCCTCTATGCCCATGCACGAGAAACTGGCTTATGCCAACGGCGGCGTCGTTGTCGCCGGCCTTCTCTACCTGGTTCTGGCCGCTGTCATCAAGGTCGCAGGCGTCGAGAAGGTCATGCGCTTCCTTCCTCCCGTTGTCACAGGCCCGATCATCATCTGCATCGGCTTAAGCCTCGCCCCTTCCGCCATCAGCAACGCGTCCACCAACTGGCTTCTGGCCGTTATCGCCTTTCTTGTCGTCGTCTTCTTCGAGATCTGGGGACGGGGTATGTTCAAGATCATTCCCATCCTGATGGGAGTCGTCATCGCTTATTTCTTCGCTCTTGCTTTCAACGCCTTTGGCATGACCAATGCCGATGGCTCCGCCATTCTTGACTTTGCCAGGGTCAGCTCCGCCTCCCCTGTTGCCTTGCAGCCCTTTTACCTCTGCAAGTTCGATATCACAGCCATCCTGGTAATGGCCCCCATCGCCATTGCCTCCATGATGGAGCATATCGGCGATATATCCGCCATTTCCGCGACCGTCGGCCAGAATTTCATCACTGATCCCGGCCTAAACCGGACCCTGGTCGGCGACGGACTGGCCACCGCCTTCTCCGCCATCATCGGAGGTCCCGCCAACACCACCTACGGCGAGAACACCGGCGTGTTAGAGCTCTCCAAGGTACATGACCCAAAGGTCATCCGCCTCGCCGCCCTCTACGCCATTATCCTCTCCTTCTCCCCGAAGTTCGCTGAGGTAATCACCACCATGCCTGCCGCCATCATCGGAGGCATTTCCTTCATCCTCTACGGGATGATCTCTGCCATTGGCGTGAGAAATGTCGTCGAGAATCGGGTCGACTTCACCCGCACCAGAAACCTGATTATCGCGGCAGTGATCCTGGTGTCCGGTCTGGGCTTCTCCAGTGGCCTGACCTTCCAGGTCGGCAGCGCCCACATCACGCTTACCTCCCTGGCCATCGCCTCTATCCTCGGCATTGTCATGAACGCCATCCTCCCCGGCAATGACTACGTCTTCATGGAGGGCGATATGTCTGAGGTCAAGAATGACATCATGCTGGACGAAGAGAACCGGGAACACATCCGCTGATTCCTCTCTTATTCAGATTCATGAGCAGAGTTCCGCCAGCTTGGCATTGAGCGCGTCATTTCTGGCCCGCGCCCCGATATCATCACCCAGACTCTGCTCTAAGACGCTGATTTCCCCGCAGATATCCAGCCCAAGAAGACGGCGGCTGGCGTAACAGAAGGCGAGCAGTTCCTCTATTTCCCCGATACTCGTCACCCCCTGGCTCCAGTTGCAAAAGGCATCTCCAGGGCGCAGTACGTCCTTATCCAGGGAGATGTAGAGGGGACGTCCCTCCTGCTTTCCGTCCGGCCGCTTCCTCTCTTTTTCCCTTTGCCTGCCAGAGTTCTCTTCCTTCGCCTGTCTGCAGGACTCGACTTTGGAATCCGCCTTCAAATGCTCTCTTACGTCTTCCTCCACGACCAATTTCCATGGATCTCTTCTGGCGTCGAAGTCCCCCGGGGCTTGGGCGCCTTCTTTTATGGAATTTCCGTTATCATTTATGGAATTTCCCTTATCATTCACAGCCTGCCAGGAGCGCAGGAGGACAACGCGGGGGTCGACCGGCTCCTCTTGAGCGATCTGCCGGAGGAGAATGTCCTCGATTCCATATAGATAAAGCTTTTTCAGATGGGGCAGGCGATAAAGGGCCTCTCTGACCCAACCGCCGCAGGAAGTCACCTCCCCAAAGGAGGGTGCCTGCATATCCGGATGATTATCCAGGAGCAGGAGCTCGAAGTCCTCCTCAATTCTCTCTAAATAGAAGAGGCTCAAATAGTGATAGTTGCCTGAGTCCAAAAAGTGCACCGGTGTCTCATATGCATTGCTCTCCTCCAGACGTCTCTTGATCTCTATCTTGGCGCCCTCATCACAGTAGCAGTTGGTCCCGGGAATATCGGTCATGTCAAGGAAGTTGGCATTTGCCCCCAGACAGAACTCCTGGCCCTCATAGACACCGGACATACTCATGACTGTAAAATCTGCTGTCATTGTTCTCTCCCTGATTTTGTTGTCACCGCTCTCTTCTTGACTCCCACCCTGATCTTGTTGTCACCGCTCTCTACCCGATCTTGTTTGACATTATTTTCGGTCAGATTAAAATAAAAGTACAGAAAAAGCATTCTCGAAAGGGGGCATCTATGTATCCTGTAATTACCATTTCCCGTGAATTCGGCAGTGGCGGACACACGATTGGAAAGAAGGTCGCCGAGAAACTTGGGATCCCTTTTTACGACGGACAGATTGTCACCCGTGTCGCTCAGGACAGCGGCTATGCCGAGACCATGATTGAGGATCAGGGGGAGTATTCCAGTGGCAGCAACAACTGGTTTGACGTGTCTGCGGCCAGTGCTATGTACTTCCAGAGTCCTCAGGATGAGATCTTCCTGGCCCAGCGCAGAGTCATTTTAGACTACGCGGCCAAGGGCCCCTGCGTCATCGTCGGCCGCTGCTCCGACTACATTCTGCGCAACACCGATATCCGGTCTCTGAACGTCTTTATCCACTCCGATATGGAGCACCGGATCGAGCGGATCAAGGACCGCTATGAGGTGATTGAGAACGTCAATCCCAAGAAGCGGCTGGAGAAAAAAGACAAGCAGCGCAAGACCTACTATCGCTACTACACGGACCAGATCTGGGGTGACTATCACAACTACGATATCAATCTGGACAGCGGCAGCCTGGGCGAGGATAACTGCGTTAACATCATCTGCGATATGGCAAAGGCCATGGACAGGTAAAAGGCGTCTGTTCTACGTCTGCCCGGTCTCCTTCTCCCAGAATTCTGTCGCCTCCTCAAGCCAGCCCTGGGCCTGGGTTCCTATGCCCAGTCCGATCCCGTGCGGCAGGCGAAAGTACTTGTGATAGAGACAGGGGATATGTTTCTCCTCCAGGGCCTGGGCCATCACGTCCGCGTGATGGCTGGCCGGAGTCAACACGTCCATGGCCCCGGAGAACATATAGGTGGGCGGAAAACTCTCTGTGATCCACTTCTGCACGCACACAGAATCCCGCTTGGCCTTAGACTGCCTTATGCCAAAGTAATACAGGTTGGACCGCTCTGTGAAATAGAGCCCGATCAGTCCCTTCCATATGTTCCAATAGGGATGATCCATCCAGTGATTGATATTGGTCCAGGGATAGCCCATGATGATGGCTCCGGGTTTGGCTGTCCCATAGGCCTTCCATCCGTATTTCTCCGTTCCGTAGAGCCCCACCAGGTTCCCTCCGGCGGAGAATCCGATCAGGGCGTAATCCTCGGGATCCACATCAAATTGATCCGCGTGCTCTGTCACATAGGAGACCGCCCGGGCCAAATCCTGTGTCGGCGCATAGGAGCGGGCGGCAAAACCGGTTCGATATTCCAGGACAAAGCAGCTGTAACCCAGCTCGTTCAGGCGGGCCGCGATGGCATATCCCTCCTTGTCCGTACACAAGTGCGCGTATCCCCCGCCCGGACAAATGATGGCGAACTTGCGCCGATCTGATTTGCTGAATTTATTTATGCATTTTATCTCCTCAGCTGATTTATTCTTCGCCCCGGAGTTCTCGCTGTTTTCAGAAGTCACTCGGCGATTCTGTCGAATCCGGCTCTTGTCTTCCCAATCTTCTTCTGTATCTCTCAAAAAGACAGACAGGCGCACCTGTCCCAGCTTTCTCTCTCTGGCAATTTCATCTAAAGAGAAAAGGGGAAACTGCTGAAAGCGTCCCTGGCTCATAAGCGCTCTGATCCGCTTTCGCCCGCGCTCCGTGTCATTTCCCCTGCGGTTGATCCACTCCATGCGCAGCCCTGATCCCACTGTCAGGAGGGCTGATCCGGCCAGGTAAGTCAGGATGAGTTTTTTCAGTTTCCCCTGATTCCTCCATTGCATCAAGTTTCCCTCCTGCCTTCTGAGCGCTCAGACAAAAATATCTCCGATCTCGCTCCTCTGGGCTAAAAGTCCCGCCAAAGTCGCCTCTCCCCAGGAATAATTGCTCAGATAAGAGCCTGTAAAGAGACTCTTATGCTCCTGCTCCCCCTCCAGATACTCGTAGAGATCACAGGAAACGCGCTCGGGGACGATTCGCCGTTTTCCATCGACGCTCTCCACAATATCAGCAATTCCATACTCCTCCAGGAGATTCTTCAGGCGCAGGGCCACCTTCCGATAGCGGGAAAGTGTTACCGCTGTGACAAATTCATCCTCCCAGAGAAAGGAGACGGCCTCGTCTGAGGAGATAAAGCCTCCGCGTCGATCCACCAAAAGGGCCAGAAGCTCCTTGGATTTCTTGTTTCGAAATGCGATGGGCTTGCCGCCCACAAAGACGTCAAAATAACCGAAGGTGCGGATGAAAACCTCTGACGCTTCCCTATCCTGCCCCTTATCTATCGCGAGAGTCCCGTCATTGGCACTCTGCCGGTCCAAAGGGGCCGCGTCCTCTCCTGCCCTTCCTCTGCCTCCCGCAAATCCTCTTCCGGGCTCGTTCATACGATAGAGCATGATATAGCGGGGCTTCTTTCCGTCCTTGTCTCTCTGGGAGCAGATCGCCTTGATCCGCCGGTCCTCTCCCCGATTGAAGTCGAAGTAGGTAAACTCACCCTCGCCGTCCTCCAGAAGCTTCTCAAAATCCTCCAGAGACGCCTCGGAATAAATTGCCAGATCCTCCAGGGGGATTCCGTCCTCAACCAGCTTCATCCATCGCTCCTCGCTGACTCCGAAGAATTCCGCCACATTTTCAGAGGCATAGAGGGGGCGGACATAATTATTTGGCATGACCTCAAAGGCCGCCACCCCATCCGTGAAGTTCTGAATCAAGCCCTTCATATTCTTGCGCAGGCGCTCATTCTGGCTGACCAGGCTGGCCTTGGTCTCCTCGTCGGGGCTGCGGCGGACACAGAGGAAATTGCTGGTCTCGTTGAACTTGATAAAAATCGCCTTATACGGCGCCTTCCCCTCACTCCTGCCGTGAAAGCTGATCTGAGGAGGCAGTTCTCCCGGAAGGAGCATCTTCTCACGGGACTCTCTGAGCAGAAAGCTTCTGACCGCATCCTGATCCTCCTCCGCGACCGTCTGTCTCAGCCAGCGGTCAGCGGCGTCTGTGGTCTGCATGGCGATATTCTCGAAGCTCGTAAAGGCGGAACCCGGACCGGAGTGCAGGCAGGTCACGGTGTTCTCACTCAGATCATACTTGAAGATCTCCTCGTAGACATCGGAGAGGGCGCGCAGATAGCGGATATCCTCCTGCTTTCTCTTGCGGCGATATTGCGCCGTGATATCCATGCAAACAGACTGAAACTCCTCGGTTCCATCAGCTAAATGGATCCTGGTGACCCAGCCATAGACCCGGATCCTGCTGCCGTCAGGGGCCAGGAGGGTCATCTCCCCCGCCACCGGGCTGTTGAGGCGGCGAACCAGATTCAGATAGGAGGAGAAGCGCTTCCTTTCCTTCATGGGAACCGTCAGCAGAATGTCATTCATATAAGGGGCGACTTCTTTCCTTAAGCTCCTGTCGTCCGGATCAATATGCATTATCTCTAACATACGGCGATTCACATAGGTCACCCTAGGCTGTTTCTCGCAGGTGTACTTGAGGAAGCCGCAGGGTATGGTCTCATTGAGAAAGCGCAGATCCTCGTTTGCCCGCATGAGATCTGAAATATCCGTGATGAAAGCCTCTCCCCTGATTTTGCCCTCTCTCTCGCAGGTCCACAGGCTTTCGCGGACATAATGGGTCTGTCCGGTATCTGTAATCAGGCGATAGTCCAAATGAAGCATTCGACCCGGCATTTGCCCTGCCCTGGCCAGAAAGTCCTGATACTTAGCCAGGTCCTCCGGGAAAATACCTGTCCGCGCAAGGGCCTCCTCCTGCTCCAGGACCCTCACATGGTCAAGAGTTTTCTCTTTTGAAGTCAAATCTGAACTCAGATCTGAGTTCAGATCGATTGAATAAACCCGATCGGGGTTTCCCTTGATCGAGTCATCCCGGTCAGGTATAGCTTTCATTTCCTCTTTGTCTCCCGAAAACAAGTAGCTTCGAGATCCGCTGATCTCCTTCATCTTCTGATCGCATTGACCCTGCCCCTGTAAATCCGGCATTCAAATCTCCCATTCAAACCGCCTGTGTTCTCCCTTACTTTAACACAAATCTCATATACGGATCATCCTGTCAATCGGGCAACAGCTGACCAGCATTCGCTGACAATGCAGGAAATCATCAAAAAACTGGATTCTTATGATGTTTCTGCGGACAGGATCAAGCATTATCGTGTGGATAAGATGAAAGATCTGTACGTTGTCGATGCTGTGCATGAGGGACAGGAAACCTTCAAAAGCTTCAATATGGCAAAGTCGTTTGTCAAATACAGAATGAAGTGAGACGGCTGGCAGAACAATATCTGAAATGTTGAGATTAGGCCAATCCGTTTTGTTCCATAGTCTGATTGAGTTTACTGATCGTTTTCATTGATCAAATATTTTTCTTATCCTGCGCCTGCTGCCCGATCCCGCGAAATCGCATATAGCGATGATTCAGCAAATCCGGATCCGCTTCCAGGCGCTTGATCTCCTCCAGAAGAGCCCTCTTCATCCTCGCATAGAATTTATCGCTGCCGAGCTCCCTCTCTAAAATAATGCGGTCCGCAACGCCCAGATCTCTGGCGTCCTCTGCGGTCAGACGCAGGTTTGCCGCCGCCTGGTCGGCCCGCTTGGCATCCTTCCAGAGGATGGAAGCGCAGCCTTCAGGAGAGATGGCGGAATAATAGCTATTCTGCAGCATCCAGACCCGGTCTGCCAGTCCCAGACCCAGTGCGCCGCCGGAACCGCCCTCGCCGATCAAAACAGAGATGATCGGGACAGACAGGGTGGACATTTCCATCATGTTTTCGGCGATTGCCAGCCCCTGGCCGCGCTCTTCGGCTCCAATCCCGCAGAAGGCTCCGGCGGTATCGATCAGACAGATGACTGGTCGTCCGAACTTCTCCGCCTGTTTCATGAGACGAAGGGCCTTGCGGTATCCCTCCGGCTTCGGGCCTCCGAAGTTGCGGAACTTACGCTCTTTCAGATTGTGCCCTTTCTCAATGGCGACCACGGTTACCGGCTGCTCCCCCAGGAAACCGACACCACCGATAATGGCTGGATCATCGGCATACCTGCGGTCTCCGTGAAGCTCTATAAAGCTGTCCAGGAGCCCACCGATGTAATCCAGGCTGGTGGGGCGCCTGGCGTCTCTGGCCCTCCGCACGCGATCATATGGAGTTAAGCTCTCTTTTTTTGCCATTTTCTTCTCGCTTTTTCAATCCTGATTTCCAGCTGACTCCCGGGCATCTCCGGCCCCTGCAAGACTCTGAAATCAGCTTGTTCTCAACCCGGTCAGCCCGCCAACATTTCCCCGCATCGCTTTCCTCTCGATGAGATTTCATGTTCTCTCTGCACTCTTCTCTGCGCTTTCCTCTGCACTCTTCTTTGCCTCGACTCCACACCCGTGCATCAAAAGGATCTGCGCCAGTCCCTCTCTCTGCTCTCTTCGGTCCATGATGGCATCGCAGAAACCGTGCTCTAAGAGGAAATCCGCCCTCTGAAAGCCCTGAGGCAGACGTTTTCTGGTGGTCTGCTCAATGACGCGGGCTCCGGCGAAACCGACCAGAGCGTCCGGCTCGGACAGGATCAAATCTCCCTCCATTGCAAAAGAAGCGGTCACTCCTCCTGTAGTGGGATCCGTCAGAACTGTGACATAGAGGAGTCCCGCGTCGGAGTGCCACTTGACTGCTGCCGAAGTCTTGGCCATCTGCATAAGAGAGAGAAGCCCCTCCTGCATACGGGCTCCTCCGGAGGCCGTAAAGCCTATGACTGGCAGGTGCTGCCGAATCGCATACTCAAAGAGACGGGTGATCTTCTCACCCACAATAGACCCCATAGACCCCATCATGAAATAGGGATCCATGGCAAAGACAGCCGTGAAAATTCCCTTAATCCTGCCAACTCCCGTGATAACCGCTTCCGTCTCCCCGGTGTCTGCCCTCACCTTCTCCAGTTTCTCGTCATAACCCTCAAAGGCAAGGGGATTCTCTGAAATCAGATTCCCATAGAGTTCCCGAAAGCTCCCCTTGTCCAAGAGCAGACGCAGACGGGCTCTGGCTCTGAGGCGAAAATGATGGCCACAGGGACAGACCTGCTCGTTTTCCTGCAGGACAGAGAGCGGAATCTCCTTGTGACAATTAGGACATTTCCTGACTGCTTCACCGCTGTCTCCCTCTGCCTCATAGGCCGTTCTCCCTCCAAACTCCAGTGTGTTTTTCGGTTTTCTAAAATGCAGAGCCATACTTTATCTCATTTCCTTATATCAGCTGATATTCCCTTGTCTGCGCCATGTTCCCATCAAAGGAAACAATCCACATGATCTTACGCATCACTTTCCTGTCATAAGAGGCCATTTGCATCGTCTCTCACCCATGGGTTCAAGGCATCAGTTTCTTCAGTTTACTTGTTCCCGAGGAAGGTCAGATCATAATTTCCTGAAGTAAAGCGCTCATCCTCGACAATCTTGAGCTGCTCGTTTACGTTGCTTGGGATCCCGTCAATCACCAGTTCACAGAGAGCCGCCCGCATCTTGCGCAGGGCCTCCTCCCGGCTTCCCGCATAGACAACCAGTTTGCCCATGAGGGAGTCGTAGTAGGGAGACATGGTCATTCCCTGAATCAGGCAAGTATCAAAACGAACATTGAGTCCTCCGGGCACATGCAGCATATTCAGCCGTCCGATCCCCCTGGCATTGATACGGCATTCCATGGAAGAACCCGTCAAACGTACCTGCTCCTGGTCAAAATCCAGTGGGATGCCTGCTGCAATGCGGATCTGCCACTTGACGATGTCGACAGAGGTCAGCATCTCGGTCACGCAGTGCTCTACCTGCAGACGCAGATTCATCTCCATGAACCAGAAGCTGCCCTTTGCGTCATAGAGGAACTCCATGGTGCCGGCGCCCACATAACCGATCTTCTTGGCCGCCCTGGTGACCAGCCTGATCATCTTTGCCCTCTGCTTATCAGAGACAGCCGGGGATGGGGTCTCCTCCAGAAGCTTCTGGTTGCGGCGCTGCAGGGAGCAGTCCCTCTCTCCCAGACAGACCACATGCCCCTGCTCATCAGCTAAGATCTGAAGCTCAATATGACGGGCCGGGAAAATATATTTCTCCAAATAGAGGGCCCCGTCGCCGAAAGCTGTGACCGCTTCCTGGGTGGCCTCAGGGAAGGCGCGGGTCAGTTCCTCATCACTTCGGATCAGGCGAATGCCTCTTCCACCGCCTCCAGAACAGGCCTTAAGCATCACCGGATAGCCGATCTTATTGGCCAAAGTGATGGCCTCGGCCAGAGTCGGCACTGCCTCGGTCCCGGGGATAACCGGAAGACCGGCATCGTCTACCAACTCTTTTAAAATGGCCTTGTCGGCGAACTTCTCCATGGACTCCGGATCCGGGCCGATAAAGACAATGCCGTTCTCCCGGCAAAGTCCGGCGAAATGGGCATTTTCTGAGAGAAAGCCATATCCCGGATGTATGGCCTGGGCACCGGTCATAAGGGCAGCCGATATGATCTGGCTCTCATTCAGATAGGACTCCGTCGCTTCGGGCCCGCCGATGCAGACAGCCTGGTCTGCCAGAGCCACATGGAAGGCCTCCCGGTCTGCCGTAGAGTAGACCGCGACCGTTGCGATCCCCATCTCCTTGCAGGCGCGGATGATTCGCACCGCGATCTCACCGCGGTTGGCAATCAGGATCTTCGAAAACATCAGACGCCTCCTGTGATGGCAAAAGAAAAATCCGCGGAAACGCAGAGGCGGTCTTCCACCTTGATGGTTCCGCTGCAGAAGTAGAACATTCCTCTGGATCTGGTGACATGGCATTTGGCCGTGACTCGATCACCGGGCCTGACCGGAGCGCGGAACCTGACATTGTTCAGTCCCGTGTAAACCGGCAGTTTGCCTTCTTTTAAGCCCTCTTTCATGAGAACACAGGCCGACTGGGCCAGGATCTCGCAGAGAATCACGCCGGGCACGATGGGATTTCCCGGGAAATGCCCCTTTAGGAAAAACTCGTCCCCGGTCACATGGTAATGAGCGACGGCTTCCCCATCGATCAGCTCCGCGTCATCCAGCAGAAGCATATGGTCCCTGTGAGGGATCATCTCCATAATTTCTTGACGATTCATAATCACTCCATGACAAAAAGCGCTGTTCCATATTCAACCAGCTGTCCATTGGAGGCGCAGATTTGTTTGATCACCCCGTCCTCCTCTGCGGTCACCTCGTTGAGCAGTTTCATGGCTTCGACGATGCAGAGTGTCTGTCCCTTTTTGACATGATCTCCAACGGCAACGAAGGGCTTGCCGTTCTCCTCCGCCGCCGCATAGAAAATACCTACCAGAGGAGAAGTGATCGTCTTGCCTGCGGATGCAGCCGCATCCGCTCCCTCTTTCTTCTGCATTTTCCCTGTATCACAAGCTGCCGGGTCACCGACAGTGCCAGCCGAAGGAAGGACGGAAACAAGCTCGCTGCCGCGCTCTAATCGAACTTTTGTCTCATCATTGGTGATCTCAAGACCGGTCAGATCCAATTCCTTCATCAGACCGGCATACTTTCTGATTTCCTTCTCGTTCATCTTATTTCACCTTTCTGAATGCCAGGCAGACATTATGGCCTCCAAAACCAAGAGAGTTGGATAGAGCCAGGGTCAGATTCTCCTGCAAAGCCTGGCCTGCGACATAATTGAGATCACAGTTCTCGTCCTGCTCCATCAGGTTAATAGTAGGAGGAACGATTCCCTCCTCCAGGGCGAAGAGAGAGGCCAATGCCTCCACAGCACCGGCGGCCCCCAACATGTGGCCCGTCATGGATTTGGTAGAGGAGACCCAGGGCTTTCTGGCATTTGCGTCGCCAAATGCCGCGTGAACCGCCTTGCACTCCACCAGATCATTCATAGGGGTTCCGGTGCCGTGCGCGTTGAGATAGACATGATCTGCCTCCGTATAATCCGCCTCTCGCATGGCATCCTCCATTGCCTTGGCAGCGCCGCGGGCATTGGGCTCCGGGGAAGTGATATGGTAGGCGTCACAGGTGGTTCCATATCCACAGATCTCACCGTAGATTCTTGCTCCGCGGGCTCTGGCGTGCTCATATTCCTCAAGCACCAGTGATACCGCACCCTCTCCTATGACAAAACCATTGCGCCGCTTATCAAATGGCAGAGAGGCTGCATTGGGATCCGTGGAAGTGGACAGAGCCTTCATATTGGCAAAACCAGCAACAGATGACGGGCAGACAGCCGCCTCGGTTCCACCTGTGATGACAGCATCGGCATAGCCATGACGAATCAGGCGCATGGCCTCTCCGATCGCGTTAGAGGCTGAAGCACAGGCAGTCACTGCCGGCATGGCCGTCCCTCTGCAGTCGTGGCGGATGGCAATCATACCGGCTGCCATATTGCAGATCATCATAGGAACAAAGAGGGCGGAGACACGCCTGGGGCCTCGCTCCATAAGATTTCTGTGCTCCCTCTCGAAGGTCTCGATGCCGCCGATTCCGGTTCCGAAGAGAACAGAGAACCTGTCAGGATTGACCTTGCCCTCGATTGCGGAATCCTCTGCCGCCTGCTGGGCCGCGGCCACGGCGAACTGGGTGAAGCGATCCGTTCTCAAGATCTCCTGCTTCTCTAGATACTGTCCGGGGTCAAAATCCTTAACCTCTGCGGCCAAAGTCGCCTTGAAGCCTTCCGGGTCGAACTGGGTGATCCTGGCAATACCATTCTTACCTGCCTTCATGGCCTCCCAGGTCTCGCTGACACTGTTTCCCAGAGGGGTGATGGCTCCCATCCCGGTTACTGCCACTCTTCTATCTTCGCTCATTGCTTCCTCCAAAATATCTTCAACTGATCTGTCTCTTCTGTCTCCGTGATGATCACGGATTGCTCCGCGCTTCGCGCTCTCGCAATCCTCCCTACATTCGCATTCCCGCCCTGCTTCGCATGGCTTCATGCTCATGTAGGGCACGTCTCGAATCATGAGCACCTGAGCACGCAAGCGTGTCATGCGCAGGAAAATTTCAACGATTCTGTCTCCGTGATGATCACGGATTGCTCCGCACTTCGCGCTCTCGCAATCCTCCCTACATTCACATTCTCGCCCTGCTTCGCATGGCTTCATGCTCATGTAGGGCACGTCTCGAATCATGAGCACCTGAGCACGCAAGCGTGTCATGCGCTCATGATTCTTTCCGCTTGATCATCACATCCCGATTCCGCCGTCGACACGCAGTACTTCTCCTGTGACATAGAGAGCGTTAAGCAGATAGGACACGGCGTCCGCCACATCCTGAGGCCTTCCCATCCGCCCCATAGGAATCATCTGTACCATAGGATTCTCTTTCTGATCCCGTGTCATATCTGTGGCGATGAAACCCGGGGCAACTGCATTACAGCGAATCCCTTTCGCTGCCAGCTCCTTGGCCACCGTCTTGGTCAGGCCGATCAGTCCCGCCTTAGAGGCCGCATAGTTTGCCTGACCGGGATTTCCCATCAAACCCGTGACAGAACTGACATTGACAATGGCTCCTTCTCTCTGGCGCAGGAAAAGACCGGATGCATGTCGGATCATGTTAAAAGCGCCCTTGAGATTGGTATCCACAACCGCGTCGAAATCCTCTTCCTTCATGCAAAGAATCAATCCGTCTCTCGTAATCCCCGCATTATTCACCAGAATCTGAAAGCCTTCGAAGTCCTCTCTGACCCTGCTTACCAGTTCTTTGGCAGCAGCGAAGTCCGCCACATCACACTGATAAGCTCTGGCCTTTACGCCGTAGTTTTCCTGGCAGAAATCACAAACCGCCTGAGCCTTGTCGGCATTTCCTGCATAGACGGCCGCGATATTGGCCCCTTCCGAGGCCAGTCTTTTGGCAATGGCCTCCCCCAGTCCTCTGGAAGCTCCTGTCACAAGAGCCGTCTTCTCCTTGATCATGCATTCTCCTCCAGCATCTCCCGATAGGGAACCGCCTTGACATCAGCGGAAATTCTATGAATCATGTTGGTCAGCGTTCTTCCAGGGCCAATCTCCACGAAGGTGTCAACACCCGATTCCATCATATTGCGAACCAGCTGCTCCCAGCGAACAGGATTGCAGAGCTGGGACGAGAGAAGCTCAGTAACGTTCTCCCCGTAGGGTTGAGCTGTCACATCCGAATAGAGGGGAAGGACTCGCCGAACAGAATCCTGAACAAGCTCATTTTCTGCCTCTGCTCCAGTCCTTTTGTTCTCTAAAATCGCGGATGCACTGGCAGCCCGATTCCCCATTCTCCCTGTCGGATTCTTTAACAATTCCTCATCAATTGCGCTGGCAAAAGGCTCCCTGGCTCCCTCCATAAAAGGAGAGTGGAAAGCGCCGGCCACCTTAAGAGGCACAGCCCTTCCGCCATTCTCCCGAACCTCTGCCATAAATTTCCTCATCTGATCCGCCTGGCCCGCAACAGAAATCTGACCTGGACAGTTATAGTTAACGGGATAGACCTGGCCGAAATGTCCTGCCAACTCTTCCACTTTCTCGGAGGACAGCTTTAGGACAGCCACCATAGAGGTCCTGACCCTGTCGGCGCAAGCCTGCATGAGTTCCCCGCGCCTCATAACCAGCCGAAATCCCGCCTGAACAGAGTAATACCCGGCAAATGCCGCAGCGACAACCTCTCCCAACGAAAAGCCGGCGACGCAGTCGGCCTGCAGGCCTCTCTCGGCAAGGGCCTCGGCCGCCGCTAACTCCATGACATATAGACAGGGCTGTGTATTGCTGGTAACCCCCAAATCCTCGGCACTTCCCCCGAAGCACATAGCCGAGGTACCGGGCCGGATTTCATCACAGACAGCGAAGATTTTTTCTGCCGCTTCGGAAGTCTGCGCAAGATCTGCTCCCATACCGGGGTACTGATCCCCCTGTCCGGAAAAGACAAATGCTACTTTAGCCATGCGCTTGCTCCTTCCAGAACTTTCTCTGCGCCAGTTACCACATCGGTAATGATGTCGGCTGCCGGCTCTTCCCTCTTGACCATGGCTGCGATCTGTCCGCAGAGAAAGGATCCCTCATCGAGGTTGCCGTCCTGTACAGCCTTGCGCAGGGCGCCGGTACCCAGCGCTTCAAGCTGATCCTCAGGCAGATCGGAGAACTCTTTTTTGGCATATTCCCGGGCGAACTTGGTGCGAAGACTCCTGACGGGATGCCCCAGCTTCTTTCCTGTCACCATAGTACACAGGTCATTGGCCTTTAAGACTTGCTCCTTGTAGACAGGAGAAATGGTGCATTCTTCCGCAGAGAGAAAACGAGTCCCCATCTGTACGCCGCAGGCTCCCAGCATAATAGCGGCCGCAAAGCCCCGGCCATCGGCAATACCACCGGCTGCCAGAACAGGCAGGTCTGTGGCGTCCACAATCTGCGGAACTAATACCATCGTTGTCAATTCACCCACATGACCGCCGGACTCTCCCCCCTCAGCGATGAGAGCCGCGGCCCCGATGCGGGTCATAAGCCTGGCCATAGCCACAGAAGCGACGACGGGGACGACCTTAATGTCTGCTTCCTTCCAGGCCTTCATATACCTGGCGGGGTTGCCGGCGCCGGTGGTGACAACAGGTACTTCCTCCTCGATGACGAGCGCGGCAATGTCTGCCGCAAAGGGGCTCATCAGCATGATGTTGACGCCAAAGGGCTTATTCGTCAGTTCCCTGGCAATTTGAATTTGCTCGCGGACATAGTCTGCCGGAGCATTTCCCGCTGCAATGATGCCCAACCCACCGCCATTGGAGACGGCGGCGGCCAGCTTTCCATCTGCAATCCAGGCCATACCGCCCTGAAAGACGGGGTACTCGATGCCAAGAATCTGACAAATCTTAGACTGCTTCATGAACTCAACCCTTCTTGGACTGGATGAACTTATCAAGATCGGCGATCGTTGCAACCGGTTCTTCCAAGTCAATCTCAACACCGAGTTCATCCTCAAGACTCATAAGCAGATCAACCGTATCCAGTGAGTCAATCCCCAGATCTGCAAAAGTACTCTCCGGTTTGATGGTAGACGGATCCACACCGATGCGGTCGGCAACTACTTTAGCAATAACGTCGAAATACATGTTCAAATCCTCCATATGAAATCTGTTTTCGGTAAGATGACCACTAAATTCCTGACAGCTCATTTCCATATCAGCCGGGAAAGAGACGATCCTCTCGATGCAGGGTATTCCTCGCATTTTCACCAAACAGCCTCATCAGCGGTCAGTCTTTATCTTAGATATTCCCTGTTCCCCTCGTGCCCCTTTTCTGTTCCAAAAGCGTTCCAAAAGTAGGGCTATTCTGTGAAATTTGAACAGCTTTTTGATCTTATAACATTCCATTTACTCCCTCTCTTTCTTCCAAATATTCTGTCTTACAAGTCGCAGTTAGAGAAAAAAGGGTTGTATTTTAACCCAGTCTGGAAAAAGCGCAACAAAATAACCCTGCAAGTCATGGCAATGACTTGCAGGGCATTATGCAGGACGTATATCACGAATACTCTTTTACATTACACCTTCCTGTCTTATTTCATTCTTCTTTTCTTTCCGAACAAGATACTGATACCTGTCAGACTCAGAAGCAGAATACTTCCGTAAATCGGAAGGCTTCCCAGATCACTTGTCTTAGGTGCCTTGGAGGTCTGCCCTGTCTTTACCTTAACAACTGTATTCGGCTTATCCAGAGTCTTGGACTGCTCCGGTGTTTCGGGCTGCTCCGGTGTTTTGGGTTGCTCCGGATTCTTAGGCTGCTCCGGTGTCTTCGAATTGATCTCCGTATTGGTGATTAGAATCCTGTAACCAAGCTCACTGGAGTAACTGGTTTTGTAACCCTCTACGGGATCCTCTTCCACCTTGTAGTCGATCTCATGACCATCCACAGGATCATATCTGCGCAGACCGCCATCAATTACATATTTCCAGTTATTCGCCCTGCTCAGTGTTGCAGTCTGTTTCACCCGGCCATCCGCCAGCAGCCGAATGGTCGCGGAAGCGCCCTCTTTTCCGACCCATTTCTTAATTACTTCAAAGCCAACTTCCTCATTATTGGTATTGGTAATCACAAAACCTGACTTGGCATCCCCTGTAATCTTTGTATCATAGGTAGCCCCTTCATTCTCGTTATCTTCCAGTTGATAATAGGCTTCCTTCAGCTTGTAGGCAATCTCATGACCATCCTTCTCATCGTACTTAGGCACATTTTCAAAGACATGAGTCCAGCCATTATCCCTGATCAGGTCTACACTGCCTGCCTGCTTATCATCTCCCATCAATATAACATGAACTAGTCGAGCCTCTTTCCCAATCCATTTCTTGGTCACATGAACCGAAAAGGTCTCGACATTGGTATTCTTAATCTGAAAGCCGTCTTTGCTGTTCCCCAAAACGATACTCTTATAGCCGGGGATCGGCTCCTCTTCCACGGTGTATCTGATATACCCCGTATCATCCGTTTCAGGAATATCTTTAAAGCTGCTTTTCCATGAGTTCGCCTCATTCAGGACAAGTCTTCTGCCGGTATCCTTTCCATCGCCAAGAAGCTTAACTGTAGCAGAATCTTTCTTGGGTCCCACCCAGATCTTTTGAACATCTACAGAAGTTTTGTTCACAGCCTTTCTTGGAGTATTTTCCTGGGCATACACCCTTGCACCTGAAGACGGGAAGATACTCCCAATTGCCAAAAGCAGGCACAATAATATCCCTATAAGCTTGCTTAATTTCATTCTTTCCCCCTTCTCTTTCCTATGAGATATTTCTCATATCTGCAGGATCTCTGTCCTGACCCAGCCAAAAGGATTAACCTTTTAGGGACAGAGAAAATAACAAAAACTTGGAAAGGAGGTAATTCTCATGTCAAATACAAAAAGAACAGGACAAACAGCCCTTTATGAGCGTTTAAGTCGTGATGACGAAATGCAAGGAGAAAGCAATTCCATCACTAATCAAAAGCAGCTGCTTGAAAGCTATGCCAAAAGAAACGGCTTTGTAAATATCTATCACTATACTGATGATGGAGTAAGCGGAACAACCTTTGATAGAGAGGGATTTCAAAAGATGATAAAAGCAGTAGAAGAAAACAAAGTATCTACTGTGATAGTAAAAGATATGAGTAGGTTTGGCAGAGATTACCTCAAAGTAGGTTTTTACACCGAAATACTTTTCAAAGAAAAGGGTGTAAGATTTATTGCAATCAATAACGGAATAGACAGTGAGAAACAAGCAGAAAGCGACTTTACCCCATTTCTAAATATTATGAATGAATGGTATGCAAGAGATACCTCAAGAAAAATACAATCCATCTTCAGAGCAAGAATGGAAGAAGGCAAAAGAGTATCGCCAAGCGTTCCATACGGCTATTTTAGAAACCCAAAGAACAAACAGGAGCTACTTGTCGATAAAGAGAGTGCAAAGGTCGTAAAACGCATTTACAGGCTTGTAATAGAGGGATATGGAGTAACACAGATAGCAGATATACTAACCAAAGATAAAGTCCTTATCCCATCAGCCTATGCCCAAATACATTACCCCGAAAATAACCATAGCTCCAAGAAAAGAGGAATAGAAGACCCGTATTTTTGGACACCAACTACAGTAGGCTATATCTTAGAAAAAAGAGAATATATGGGACATACCGTACTTGGTAAAACAATATGCCTTGATTACAAAACCAAGAAACGCAGAAAGGCAAAAGAAGATGAACTGATTATCTTCAAAAATACCCATGAAGCCATCATTGACGAAGAAACATGGAACAATGCGAGGAGGCTAAGAAAAACAGTAAGAAGAAGTCCTAAGTATGGCAAAACATCAAACCCACTTACAGGACTTTTAATCTGTGCTGATTGTGGGGGTAAATGAAGTTACAGAGAGCCGGCAGAACACAAAGAAAAGAAATATGATTGTGATTATTGTTTTGTATGTCAACATTACAGACACAGAAAAGGAACTTGTAGTATGCACTATATCAAAGTAAAAACAGTGAATGAAATTCTATTAAAATCAATCAAAGAAATCACAGACTTTGCCAAAGAAGAAAAGCAAGAATTTCTAAAAGTGATGAACAAATTATCCGATGAAAAACGAGAAGAAAAATATCAAGGATATAAAGAGAAATTAGAAAAACTGTCCTCAAGGAATGAAGAACTAACAACCCTGATTACAAAACTATATGAAGACCATGCACTTGGAAAAATTCCCGCAAAACACTTTGATAGATTATTTAATACCTATGATACGGAGCAACAAGACTTAGAAAAACAAATACAGTATTTTGAACAGGAAATAGAAAGCTATCATCAGAGAAAAGTTGACAGCGATAAATTCCTAAAAATGATAGAGAAATATACCGACATTGAAGAACTGACAGTAGCAATGATAAATGAGTATATAGAAAAAGTTGTAGTATACGAAGCCACAGGAGGAAGAAAAGGCAAAGATAGAAAACAACAAGTCGATGTGTATTTTAATTTTATAGGCAACTGTCAAGTGCCACAGAAAGTTGATATGGAAAAAATGGCTTGAAAATGGTAAAATGTTATTAATTATTCAGAGAGAAAAATTGGAATTTGTTTTCCTTGGGTTCCTTGATTTTCACTTTTGTCCAATTTTTGAATATATGGAGGTAATTTATGGAATATAAAGAAATAAAATTAAACGTTTCAAATAATAAAATCAGAGAATATAAGCAATTTGAAGGCATGAAATTATATTCTGATTTTTTCAAATCTGAAGACGGAAGAAAATTAACTAATAAAAGAGTATATGTTACAAGAAAACAAAATTATGTTTATTATGAAAGAACGGATGCAAATTGGAATTATTGGTCAAATAAAGATAGTTATAATTCAGATTTTATTCCAGATAATGTTGAACATGATATTATTTTTGAGATTTCTTCAGAACTAAGCACCTTTAGTAAACATTTAGGAAAAGAACTGATTGAAAAAATAGAGTTAAAATATAAAAATGGAGAGATTTTAGAAATATTAGACATTTAATCCACTGGTTTAATTAGAGTAATTATTAAAATATAAGATCTTTATACTCATATATTCAAATCTCCGTTTGTCGAAGTAAAACAATTAAATAAAAACAATAATATAGCAACTTACAAAACAGTAAATCAAATTGTTTTACTGTTTTTTTGTTGCTCAAAATTAGAAAGAGAGGAAAAGAGAAAATGAAAAATATAGATGAAAAAATTTTAATGGCAGAAGAAGAAATAAAGAAGTTACAAAACAAAAGAAAAAAACTCATTAGTCAGCAGAAACAGGAAGAAAGAAAAAAGAGAGATAAAAGGATATATGAAAAGGGAGCAGTCTTTGAAAGTATATTTACAGAAAGCAAGAACTTAACCAAAGATGAATTTTATCAGCTAATCACATCACTAATTCATAAAGAAGAAGCTAATCTCAAAATACAAAAAATCATAGAGAAAAGAGAACAAATAGAAAATCAATATATAGAAAACCAAGATGAAGAAACAGAGATAGAAGAATAGTCCCTTGTTTACAAGGGCGCACTTATACACCCTAAAGGGTGTGTGCGTTCTCCGAAGGCTCTTAGCAGAGAGCATATCAGCTAAAGCTGATACAGGGGAGGTACACTCCCCTACGGAAATAAATTTCCTACCCCTTATGTACTTCCCAAAAGAAATCGGATAAAAGTTATCCGATTTTTTTAGGAAGTCTTATCCATCGCCACCATACCCATATCAGAAAAGAGAGGAGGTTTTCTCTTATGGCGATATATCATCTTTGCATAAAGATTATCTCAAGAAGTAAAGGCAAAAGTGCAGTAGCAGCTTCCGCTTATCGAAGTGGCGAAACAATAAAAAATGAGTATGACGGAATAGTACATGACTTTACAAGAAAAGGCGGAATAACCCATACAGAAATTTTATTGCCGCAAAACGCACCACAGGAATTTTCAGACAGAGGAACATTATGGAATAGCGTCGAGAGAATAGAAAAAAGTAAAAATTCTCAGCTTGCAAGAGAAATAGAAATTGCCCTACCAAAAGAATTAGACAATGAAAAACAAATTGAACTTGTACAAGAATATGTAAAAGAAAAGTTTGTAAAAGTCGGTATGTGTGCCGATATTGCCTTACACGATAAAAATGACGGAAATCCACACGCTCATATCTTACTTACTATGCGACCGCTAAACGAAGATAAAACATGGGGAGCAAAATCAAAAAAAGAATATATCCTTGACAACAACGGGGAAAAGATAAAACTCAAAAACGATAATTACAAGACAAAGAAAATTGACACAGTTGATTGGAACGAACAAGATAAAGCGGAACAATGGCGAAAAGCATGGGCAGACATTGCAAACAAATATTTGGAAGAAAACAGCATACAGGAAAAAGTCGACCACCGTTCTTATCAAAGACAGGGGATAGAGCAAATACCTACCATTCATTTAGGAGTATCAGCAAGTCAAATGGAAAAGAAAGGCATAGCTACCGACAGAGGAAATATCAACCGAGAAATCAAACATCAGAATAAGCTATTAAGAGAAATTGCACGAAGAATAAAAGTATTGCTAAATTGGATAAGGGGAATTGGAAAAGAAGAAAAAGTAGAAAATGAAAATATAAAGTCTACCCTCCCAACCAAAGAAAATCTGTTATCAGTTTTGGAAAATCTTATCCGTAAAAACGCAGATAAGAATAATGCAGACTTAGAGAAATATATTGAAAGTTATCAGCTACTCAAAGAGAAAAACATTACAAGTATCAATCAATTAAAAGATAGCATTACCGATTTACGAGATAAGAATTATAAGACCACAAGAGCCTTAAAAGATACCGAGAAAAAGATTGATGAAAAAACACAACTCATAGACCAATCAGAAAAATATTTGAAGTACAAGGATACCTACAAAGCCTATACTAAATTAAAGAAAAACAAACAGGAAGATTTTTACAACGAGCATACGGCAGAGCTTATTTTATTTGAAAGTGCTAAGAAATATTTGAAAGAACATTTAGGAGAAAGCAAGACCTTAAATATCTCTAAATGGAAATCAGAACTTGCTACTTTGAAAAAAGATAAAAAGAGCTTATACAATCAAATATTGGAGGTACGAGAAGAAGTTGAACAGGCTGAAAAAGTTAAAACCTGTATAGAGCAGTTACAGGAGCATTCAAAGGAACTATCACAGGTAAAGAGAAATGAATTAGACATATAAAACCAATTGAAAAAATGGTATAATTATAAGTAGTTATTTGATTTTGGAGGAGCTTAAATTTATGAATGAAAGAGAGAAAATCATTCGTTTATGGTTTGATATGTGGCTTACACAACAAGACTTAGGGATAGATGAAATTTTTTCTGATGATGTAATTTATATTGAGAGTTGGTGTCCTAAGTATGAAAACCGTCAAACAGTAAAGCACTGGTTTAACGAGTGGAATACAAGAGGAATAGTGCTTGCGTGGGATATAAAGCAATTTTTTCATAAGGATAATCAAACTATTGTAGAATGGCACTTCAAAAATAAAATGAATGAGGGGAAAGTTGAAGAATTTGACGGTATTTCTTTGATTGTTTGGACAGCCGATAATAAGATAAAAGCATTAAAAGAGTTTGGCTGTAATTGCAATAACTACAATCCTTATAAAGAGAGTGAAACACCCTTATTTAGAGATGAAAAAGCAAATTGGTTTTGAGGAGATAAAATATTGATAGAAAGTAGACCTGAGTTTGATAAAATTACATCGTTTGATGAATTTAGTAAATACTATTGGTATCGTGAAGAACTTTCACAGATATGCAAGTCATTAGGATTAGAATATAGAGGTATAAAACAAGAACTCAATTATATTATTGAGCAGTATTTTAAGGGTAATTTGATTAAAAAGTCATCAACAAAAAATGAAAAGAAACAAGTAAATACTATTACTTTAGACACGCCATTACTTAAATGTAGGTTCTCTTTTAACATGCAATTTAGAGAATATTTCTCAATTTTAACAGATGTTTCACCATTTAAATTTACTGCTGATATGGCTACTGCTTGGAGAAAAGTAAAAAGCGAAAATGATTTGAGTTTTACAATTCGAGATATGCTGAAAGTTTATTATGGAAAATCGGATTATGCCAAGTATGATAATTCGGTTTGTCAATGGAATCAATTTTTAAAGGATTTCTGTGCAGATGAAAATAGTCGCAACTATTCAAATAAATTAAAAGTAGCTTCCATTCTTTGGAAAGAAGTTAGAAATTCAAGAAATGAAAAAATTTATTCAAAGAATCTTTTGACTGAATATGCAGGTAAAATAAAAGAGTATTGCAAGTAAGATATTCTCAGATTGCTAAACTAACAATTTAATAAAAACTAACACAGGAACAGTAAATCAAAAAAGATTTACTGTTTTTTCTTTGTCCAAAAATCGGAAAGGAGGACACATGGAAGAAGAAAAAAGAGAAGTAAAAGCACCACCTAATAAACAGTTAATTATGGATATTGGAAAGACAAAATACACTGTAAACCTACATTTCAAGCAAGGAACAGGCGAAACATACAAAGATAAAATACTAAAACTAATCAAGAGAGAAACAGAAAATATATAAATTTGTCAAAAAATTTTGTTTATGTCCTTGACAAATCTTCCCGAATGGTTCAATTGTTCTTTAAAAAAACATATTTAAGACATAATATATTAAAAAAGCACCAAAATCAAATGTTATGATTTCGGCGTTGACTACACATTTTCTCTAAAATACCTTCTGAGCCTTCAGGATACCATCCGCAAAATCTGGTTCCGCACCACAATCCCTCTCTAAAAAGAAACGGCTCTCACTGTAACAATACCGGTCGCCCGCGATCGGGCAGATCTCACTCCCTGCTCACGCAGGCGTTTGAACATCAGGCGGCTGTCATCATAGAGCACTTCGGACTTGGAGGCAAAGAGATAAATCGGGGTACAGCCTGTGAAGAATCCCGTCCTTTACACATGAAACTGATATATTCCGAACGACCTCTAACTGCGGAGAGATCCGAGATAGGCAAGGCTTTCCTTAGGATGTCTGGCAAAACCATTCTCCCGGTCCACAGCAATCAGTCCGAAGGTCATGGCGAAGCCTCTCTGCCACTCAAAATTGTCCAGAAGGCTCCAGTAGAAATATCCCTTCACCGGCAGGCCCCTGGCGATACATGCGGCGACACTCTCTGTCGCGCGGTCAATATAGACGCGGCGGACCGCATCATCCTCCGTGGCGATTCCGTTCTCTGTGACAATCAGATCTCCATGAAATTTCTCTGCCACCCTGGCAAGAACATTGCCGATTGCCTTCGGATAGTTCTCATAACCCATCTGTGTAAAGGAAACCGCGTCCTTCGCATCCACACTTCCGCTCTCGTCGAAGCACTTTCTGGTGTAACACTGACATCCCAGGAAATCATCCTCCTCAATAAAGGGAAGATAGTGTAGGAATTCATCTGCCCACTCGGTCTCGGCATAGGCTTCGCCTCCCGGATAGGCCTGCAGATCGTGCAGGGAAAGGGTCAGTCCAACCTTGATCTCAGGCGCAAGCTCTCGAATAACCTTCTTTGCCGCCAAATGTGCCTTCATGACAATCAGATCTCCTGCAGTGCTTCCCGGTGAGACGAAAGTCGCCACCTTTCTTGGATCCTGAAAACCGAATGCGGCAGCGCTGTCCATTGCGGCGGCCATCATGTCCGACTGCATGTTGATGCCGACCTGTACATCCCCCGCCTTCTTCTGCATGCTCTCCGCCTTCTCCTTATTGGTCATGGCCGCATGCTGCATCCGCTGCATCATGTCCTTCATAAGCGCCTCCAGCTGGATACGCATATTGGCTTCATTAATGGTGCAGATATACCTGACTTTACCGGCAAGAGCGGGCAGTACATAGCGCACATAGCGTTCAAAGCAGCCAACCGTCTTCTCATCCTCCCAGCCGCCCTGTCGGATCAGCCAAGCAGGAGAACTGAAATGATGCAGGGTCACAACCGGTTCTACTCCCTGGGCCAGACAGAAGTCAATCATCTCAATATAGTGGTCAAGCTCTTCCTGATCAAAACTTCCCTCGTCCGGCTCAATGCGCGCCCACTCAATACTGAAACGATAGGCGTTCAATCCCGCTTCCTTTAAGAGCAAAATATCCTCCTGATAGCGGTTATAGTGATCTACCGCCGCCCCTGAGGGCTCCGAGAACTGGGAGTGCTTTAAATGCTCCTGTATCCAGTAATCACTGTGAATGTTGTTCCCCTCCACCTGATGGGCCGCTGTTGCAGCACCCAGAAGAAATTTCTCAGAAAATCGCGCCATTTGCTCCTCCTTCTCACCTGATTCAAAACAATCGAATTTATGCGCCGCAATCCTTTCATTGCCATGAACCATCTGCTGTCTCTATTCCATACAGAATACATCCTTATGTTTCAGGATCTTTCCCACTGCTCTGACTCTGAAAAAGACCCTCTCCCGACAGACCGGATCACCCTTATCCTACCAGGATCTCCCTTCGCTCATAACTTCCGGCTGCCAGTGTCTCTGTGGCTCCAGACGGGAAAATCACCTCTGTCTCTGCGGGAACTGTCACCGCAAGGAATAGTGCTTTCCGCCGTCCAGATCCAGTTCCCTCTATATCTCCTGACAGAACAGTCCTTTCCTGATCTCCTGTATCCCTGATCTCCCAGGTTACCCGGATCTCTCCCCGCGGACTCCGATAACTCCCGCTCACCTTACCCAGACGCTCATCGACAATCGGACGGATCCGAATTTGCTCAAAGCCCGGCACCTTGGGCTGAATTCCCAGAATATACTCGTAATAGAAGCGTCCCACACTGCCGAAGGCATAGTGATTAAAGGAGACCATATTATCACCGGACATCTTGGTCTCATTAACGCTTCCGTCCGGCTTAAGCCCGTCCCAGCGCTCCCAAATGGAGGTCGCCCCTGCTTTGACCTCATACATCCATCCCGGACATTTCTCAGACAAAAGCAGATCATAGGCCAGCTTTTCCTCTCCTCCTTCTGCCAGCAGGGGCAGAAGATACTGGGTTGCGTAGAAGCCGGTTCCAATCCCCTCTTCTCTCAGCTTCTTAACCAGAGTCTGAAAGACTTTCCCATAGAGTTCCTCATCCCTGTCTGTCTTCTCTTCTGGCAGGAGACTTCCCAGATCACCCAGAACGAGAGCGAGTGCCATGACATAAGCCCCTTGGTAGTCATCCTTCATCTGTCCGTTCTTTTTGATGAAGGCCTGAATATAGGCCTCCCTGCTATCCCGGTATTGTTTTCCGTAACGGTCGGCGTCCTCTTTTTTCCCCAGCCTTTTGGCCAGTGCAGATAAAATCCGAAGATCATTGATCAAAAAGGCATTGGAGACCGGCCCATTATGCATAGCCATATAAGCCGTATCCCTACCCAGGGCCAGCCAGTCCCCCAGGTTTGGGGCAATCCACAGATTCTTCTTGCCCAGCAAGCCGCCCATATGAGATATCTCACAGTCCACATGAGCCCTGATGCTGTCATACTGTTCCCTTAAAGCTGCCTCGTCCCCGTACAGATCAGCGATCAGCTGGGGGAGAATGGTCACTGCATTGCCCCAACCCAGCATATTCATAAATCCGATCTTGCCGGGTCCGTCCGCCGGAACCACCGGGGAGACATACTTCTCTGCATGATCCATCTGTGTGTAACGGATATCCCGCAGGAACTTTTCCAAAAAGATCTTCGTATTAAAATTATACATGCCGGTGCGGGCAAATGCCTGACCATCCCCCGTATATCCCTCTCTCTCGTCCCGCTGGGGGCAGTCCGTGGGGACCTCAATGTAATTGCTCTTCTGACTCCACAGCTGATTTTGGTAGAGGCGGTCGACCAGAGGATTCCGACAGGTGAATCTTCCCGTCCGTTCCATATCCGTATACACTGCAAAGGCGGTCAGAAGCCCTTCCCGGTAAGGACATCCCGTCAACTCCACATAGCGAAAACCCATGTAAGTAAATCTGGGAAGATATGGCCTCGTCTCCCCTCCCTTATAATAGACCGTTTCCTGCTTTGCCTTGCGCAGATTGGCCGTGTAGAGAGTCCCCTCCGCTGTCAGCAGTTCCCCGTGGCGCAGAATAATCTTGGCCCCATCCGGCTGACCGCTCAAATAGCGCGGATCAATCCGGATCTGCCCGGCGAAATTCTGTCCGAAATCCAGAATGGTCACCTCCTGCCCGGCCTCATTCTCCCCATGTGAAATAACTGTGGGCAGCGGCATCTCCTCCTGACGTCTGGTCCGTGCAAGGGGAGCATCCAGATTCCCGGGAAGCGTCTGCTTTGAGACAATTACCTTCCAGGAGGCCAGCCTGTGACGACCATGTGCATGGTAGATCTCTCCATCGTATAAGCCCGCATATTCATAGGGGCTCTCTTCTCCCACAACCGTATCCGGCGTACTGGAAAACACATCCTTGCTTCCGTCCTCATAAACCAGCTCCAGGATCCAGGCTGCCGCGGCGTGACTGCCGTAGATCTGCGTCTTATTCTCAAAGGTAAATCTCCCGCAGTACCAGCCCTGGCCCAGATAGACGCGCAGGCTGACAGTCTCTGAATCCGCCTTCTGAAAGAGGTCTGTCAGATCATACTCATTGACCTGCAGTTCTCTCGGATAATAAGTAAAACCGGGGGCAAAGAGAATATCTCCAATCTTCTCTCCGTTGAGTTCGGCTTCATAGACGCCCAGCGCCGTGATCGCAAGTTTTGCCTGCATAAGCTGTCTGTCTGCAGCAAGCCTGATCTCCTGGACAAAGACGTCCACCTGCCCCTCCACATAAGGAGTATCCGACTGGATCAGGCACTCGCAAAGTTCCTTCCAATCACTCATAAAATTCCTTTCTCTTCTGATTTTCTCTTTGCCTCGGCAGCCATCTCCCCCAGATGGATCTCTAGCCAGGCTCCACTGACCTGCAGGGATGAGATGGCATTTTTGTTCATCCATCCGTCATGCTGCTCCAGAATCACCGCCTGACAGGCGTTCTCTTTTGCCTGTGCCAGAATTTTTCCCAGAGGCATATTCCCCTGTCCCAACTCCATCTCTCCGGATCTGCGGATAGATGCGGTGGCGCCTGCCGGTCTCGTTCCCCGGTCACACAGGTGCAGCAGACGCTGTCTTCTTCCCAGCTTCTCCATCCAGGCCAGGGGATCGGCTCCTGTCTCCGCGGGCCAGTAAGCGTCGAATTCGAATGAAACCAGCGCTGGGTCTGTCTCTGCAATGATCCGATCATAGGCAACCATCCCGGTGTGATCTTTCTCCTCTGCTTTGCAGGAATTCTCCCTGATTCGGATAAATTCACAGTTATGATTGTGATAAAGGAAGTCATAGCCCCGATCCGCAGCTGCCTGTCCGACCCGGTTAAGACGGGCGATCAGGTCTGTTAAGGCCACATCGTCCGAATAGTCGAAATGATACATTCCAGTCAGCACAATCCGCCTCGTCCCATAAGAGGCGGCCTCCTTCAAGACATCCTCCAGATTCTTCTCCAGCGTTCCCAGATCACTGTGCAGGGCGATGATAGAGAGTCCACTCTCAGCCAGCATCTCTTTCCAGGGAAGGTTCCCGCCAGCTCCCATGGCCATACCGGACAGTCTTGTAAAGAGCCGTATGGTCACAGGCAGCTTATGGGTCATAAAGCGGTTCAACTCGATTCCTGCAAAGCCGGCCTCCTTCACCGCTCTCAAGGCAGACATAGCCTCCTCTTCTGTCTTCACATTACTTCGCAGCTGTACCTGCTGTATTCCTCTTTGCATCCGCCACTTCCTTAACTCAAGATTTCTTCTTTGGAATTCCCTGCAGGACACGATTTAACTGCTTCACCGCTTCCTCACCAACTCCGCCCTGCTTCAGGAGGGAAACCATAGTCATTCGCCCCAGCATCTTCTGTAAAGCGGGGTTATCCTTGACACTGTCCGCCACATCTCCCCGGCTGGCAGAGGCCTGCTCCATCATAGTATTGACGGCAGCCCCCGCCTGCGGATCCTCGCGGATCTCACCCAGCTTATCCCAAACGGACCAGAAATCCGGATCGATTTCTTCCGTATCAAACCAGTTATCAACCGATCCGAGAGAAGAATTGAAGATATAGTCTGCATCCTTCCCATCCACCTTATGAATCCGCATCCCGTCTACCGTCGGCTGGCCACAAGCTGCTCCGCCTTCAATGTCTCCGAATCCTCTGGCTGCAATCCACTGACTCCCGACATTGGGGATAACAAAGTGAAAAACAGTATTTCCCCTTTGCTCAGCGACCTTGTTCCCATTCACATAGAGCGCAACCCGGGGTTGGTTGGAATAAACCGTAATCTTCGTCTCATCGCTCTCGCGATTCTCGTATTTTTTGCCACAGAGATGCACAAAAGGTTCCCTCTTGTTCCAGGCTGCCTTGTAGAGGTAGAAGGCATCCTTTCGATAGCTTCGGTCAAAGGTCACCAGCCCCTTCTGGTTCTCTCCGTGCCTGCCGCCCTCATCACGTCCATCGGCGGCAAAGTCAAAGAGGTTCCAGACATGGGTCGCCCAGAGCCAGGGACGTGCCTGGATCATCGCCAGGTTGTGTTCGTGATAGAGAGCCTGATATCCCTCCGTATAATCGCTTCTGACGGGATCTTCCGCCTGGTAGGCCGGGTTGGCATCCGCGCCGTACTCGGAATATCCGATCGCCATCTGCGGATGGTCCTGGTGAAATGCATCGAAGAAATGATCCGCCTCTTCCATCTCTCCCACGTACCAGCCGAAGTAAAGATTGTAGCTGTTGACATCCGGCACCTCAAGCAGGGGAGAATCGGTCTCTAACATGAAGACATTAGCCATCGTCGTCTTTCTGGTCGGATCCATGGCATGGGCCAGGTTATTTAAGGCCCTGTGATTGTCCAGCAGTTCTTCATTCACGGCACTTGCCGCCGTTATCTCATTGGACAGACCCCAGACAGCAATGGAGGCGTGATTGTAGTTCTGAGCGATCAGTTCCCGCATCATCTGCAGGGTACACTCCCGGCCCTCTGGCATAAACATGGTAATAAAAGGAATCTCAGCCCAGACCACAATTCCCTCACGGTCGCACAGGTCATAGAAGTACTGGGCGTGCTGATAGTGAGCCAGCCGCAGGGTATTGGCTCCAATCTCCCTGACGAAGGCCATATTCTGATCCAGGACTGCTTTTGTAATGGCATTGCCCATTCCCTTGACGTCCTGATGCATAGAGACACCTCGCAGTGGATAGGGATGGCCATTTAAGAGAAAGCCCTTCTGCGGATCAATATCGAAAGTTCGGCAGCCGAACTTTTCAGAAAGGGTCTCATCTGCAAGAGCCGCCACAACCGTATATAAATAGGGATCTTTGATTCCTTCCCAGCGACGGGCATTTTCAATCCTCACCGTGCAGATCGCGTGTCCGCTCTCATCCGTTCTGACTTCCTCTTTCAGAATCGCCTGTCCCTCTCCATCCATAATCTGAAAGCAGACTTTCTGACCAAAAGCCGCAGATGTTCCCTGTTTAACCCAGGTCTCCAGAGTCACATCCGCGTATCCCAGGTCCAGATCCAGCAGGGGAGTGACCTTCAATCCGCAGGAGCCGAAATAGTCCCGGTCGAAGTGAACCAGAGGCAGGCTAAGAACCCTCACTGCCCGATAGAGACCGCCGTAGAAAGTAAAATCAGCCTTCTGCGGATAGACGCGGTCACTGTCCCCATTCTCGCAGGAAACAACGATTTCCAGTGTCTCTGTCTTCAGAAGCTCCTCCGTGATATCAATTCGAAAAGTCGAAAAGCCATTCTCATGATGGCATTTGCACGCCCCATTGACATAGACCTCCGCCGTATAGGCCGCCCCCTCAAATTCCAGGTAGACGCGGCCATTCTCGTATAACGGTATTTCTTCAGCCTGCAGGGCGCGCACGTACCAGCACTTGCCGCGATAATAATCATTGCCGCCATCCTGTCCGTCAACCGCATTCCAGGTATGCGGAAGGCTGACCGTCTCAGCCTCTGGCGTGACTGCTCTGATCGCCGCATCCTGTGCTGAGGAAGCGAACTTAATGAATTTCCAATTCTCACAAATCTCTACAGATGACATATCAATTCCTCCCTGCTGCTCCCACTGCGTTTCTTTTAGCCAGCGCCGCTCTCTTATCTGCAATATCCTTCTGAATCTGAACCATAGAAGCCTTGTCCAGCTTGCAGAAATGCATGGCGATCAAAGTGCAGACCCAACCAAGCATCGACAGACCATAGCGAAGGATAATACACATCCACAAAACAGAAGAGGTCAGTTTATCTCCCGGCTGAGGCATTGCAGTCGTATACCCGATCACGGCTACTCCGCCTGCCGCAATCGCAGCGCTGAAGGAAGATACGATCTTGTCAATCAGACTGTATGTTCCTGTCACAACCGCTGGAATATACTTGCCGCTGCGATTCAGTTCATAGTCAATGATATCTGCCATAAATGCCGTATTGGCCATCGTAACACACATCTTAGACCCATTTCCCAGCAGATCCAGAGCAAGATACAGAATCATCGGAATGCTCATCATGACAGCAATCCGGCGCGTATCGCTCAGCGCAAGAAAAACAATCATCAGAGCCGTCACCGCCAGGCAGATCTTGGTCCAGGTGACGGTTGCCTCCTTATTGCCATGCTTGCCCGCATATTTGGCCCCGAAGAATCCAAAGATAATAGAGGGGAGCATACTGACAACTCCCAGCATGGTGGACATGCTCATATTGCCAATCACAATACCGAACATCAGCGTGCTGACAATCGCCTGCGAGGAAGTCTGCTGGGCGATCTTATCGGACGCTGCCGCCGCAATATAGCATTTGAGCGGATTGTTATGAGCTAAAACCTCAGCCATGTCGCGAAGCTTCAGCTTCTCTCTCTTCTCTGTCAGCCCGGCGAAATTCTCCGGGATATCAATCTTGCGAACCGAGAGGCAAACCGCCACCATCCCAAGAAAGGTAACCGCCAGGCACACATAGCAGGCTGCCGCCAGGAAAGCCTGATTGTATTTTCCTCCAAATCTTGGCAGGAGAACAACATTTAAGACCACCATCAGAGCCATGGGCACCACATACTGGAAGGCCGCCTGCCAGACGCCGATCATGGGCCGCTGTTTGGGGTCATTGGAGAGCAGAGCCGGTATGGTCTGCACTGTCATGTTGACGCAGGTATAGCCGACTACATAGAGCATATACAAAAGAATAAAAATTGGGATTCCATGACCTTTGCCGGATGCAAAGTTGAACAGAAAAAGCAGGGCAAAAGCCTCAATACACCAACCGCAGATAACAAGCACACGGATCTTCCCGTACCTGGTATTGACCCGGTCATAGACAAATGCCATAAGCGGATCTGTAATCGCGTCAAAAATACGGGTGAAGGTCAGAATATAGCCAACCGTCAGCGTTGCAATTCCATAGCCGATGTTGGCGGAATAACTGGCCAGTCCGACCAGGGAATAGATCCCCATACTCATCAGGGCATTCATGGCAAACAAAATCACCTGTGCTGTCCTGGCCCTTCGATAGACCGGCCTCTTTTCTCCTTCTGCCTGTAATACTTCACTCATTGCTTTTCCTCCCTCATTTCTTGAAAGTATCTTTGCTCTCATCAGGAGCATCCCTGCGGACGGCTCGATGTCATCTTCAAATAGATTATAGAAAGGCAATTCATAGACTACGTTCTAAAATTCGCTATAATGTTATTATATTCGTCAAAATCAATTTGGCGGTTTATCCAAAACTCAGCTCTGTTTTTTGTATATTCTGTCTGGTTCGGAGGCAATCATGAATGATCCCCTTCTGGCAAAAATTTCCTTCTTCAACGATATGGTTCAGGCAAGTTATCCCGCTTCTCTCTGGTCTTATGACGATCAGCTGGAAGAAGAAAATGCCCTCACACCGGACGCTGTTCTCCGTCCCCGCTATTTCTCAGACGAGTACATTCTCAGTCAGTTCCTTCTTCGCAAAAGCCAGGGACAGCTGTCCCCCCTGATCCTGGAGTACCGCGTCGGCATTCGATGGATCGCCGCCTTTGAGCCGCTTTCACCTGCACCGGAGAATCCAACGGGGATGCAGACGGGCTCCTCCTCCCCCTCTTCACAGACCGCCGTCAACCGCATTTGGTTTCTAGGTCCTTATCTCGGCGGGAATCTCTCGACGCAGCTCCTGCGTAAAGGACTCCAGTCCTATGACCTGTCTCCCCATATCCAGCGACAGATGCTGACTGCCTTCGATGAGATTCCCTCCGTCTCCCAGGATGCCCTCTTTACCCTAGCCATCCAGCTTCACCATCTCCTGACGCATCAGACTCTTCCCCCCACTTCTATCCGCATCCTGTCTGCCGGCAAGCAATATTCTCCTGAAGCTTCCCGGAAGGCTTCTGAGAAGGAACTCCTGACACAAATGGTTCTGGGAGAGGCCAGATCCTCCTATCAGACCAGTCACAGCGGAATCCGCCAGAGTGAGCTTCTTCTGCTGGACAGCATTCGAAACGGGAATCTTGATTACAAGCAGCTTCTGTCCCACTGTATGCGCCTCAGCAGCGGGATCAAATCCATGAATGTTCCTCCCTTACGGCTTGCGCAAGACAGCGGGATCACCCTGTTGGCTCTGGTCAGCCGGGCCGCAATTGAGGGTGGACTCCCGGCAGATATTGCCTACGATATGAATGACCGTTATCTGGACAGTCTGGAACAAAGCCAGGATATTGAAGAAGTTCAGGCGGCGATCTCCGATTTCCTGGATGACTTTGTGCAGCGAATCTATCTGATCCGAAACTCTGCCGGGATCTCCCATGAAATCCTGGAAGTATGTCATTATATTGAAGCCCATCTCTCATCTGTCCTGACTGCTGCGAATCTTGCCCCCATATCCGGCTACAGCCCTTACTATTTCTCCGATAAATTCCAGCGGGAAATGAAGATCCCTCTGAGTGCCTATATCCGTGAGAAAAGACTGGCAAGAGCCGCCCGTATGCTCAAAGAAACAACCGCCGCCGTCACAGAAGTGGCGGCAGCGGTCGGAATGGAAAGCCGAAGCTATTTTTCTGTTTCTTTCAAGCGAAAGTATGGGATATCACCGGCTCACTATCGAAAAACAAGATAAGGGATCTTACAGGTCAAATGCCGGAATCGACGCGAAACCTCTCTGCAGATCCTCATCGGTCGGAATATAGTCTGCCATCTTCCCGTCATTATAGGATTCGTATGCCTTCATATCAAAATAACCGGTGCCTGTCAGACCAAATACAATATTTTTCTCCTCTCCTGTCTCTTTGCAGCGAAGCGCCTCATTGATCGCCGCACGGATGGCATGGCTGGACTCCGGCGCCGGAAGGATTCCCTCCGTACGGGCAAAGAGCTCTGCGGCCTCAAATACAGAAGTCTGCTCAACAGAGACCGCCCTCATATATCCGTCATGATAGATCTGAGACAGAACGGGACTCATTCCATGATAGCGCAGGCCCCCCGCATGATTGGGGGATGGAATGAAATCATGCCCCAAAGTATACATCTTGGCAATCGGTGTCACCATACCGGTGTCACAGAAATCATAGACATATCTGCCCCGGGTCAGCGACGGACAGGAAGCCGGCTCGACTGCGACAATATCATAATCCGCCTCTCCTCGCAGCTTCTCTCCCGCAAAGGGAGCAATCAATCCGCCCAGGTTCGATCCGCCGCCCGCGCAGCCAATGATCACATCCGGCTTGACACCCAACTTGTCCAGTGCCGCCTTGGTCTCCAGACCAATGATACTCTGATGAAGCACGACCTGATTTAAGACAGATCCCAGCACATAGCGATAACCCTCAGACTGAACCGCAACCTCAACAGCTTCAGAAATTGCGCAGCCAAGAGAGCCGCTTGTCCCCGGATGATCTGCAAGGATCTTCCTCCCTACTTCCGTCAGATCAGAGGGGGATGGTATAACGCTTGCACCATAGGTCCGCATGACCTCTCTTCGGAAGGGCTTCTGCTCATAGGAGACCTTGACCATATATACCTTACAGTCAAGCCCAAAGAAAGCGCATGCCATCGAGAGAGCTGTCCCCCACTGACCCGCTCCGGTTTCTGTTGTAACCCCTTTCAGTCCCTGCTTCTTGGCATAATAGGCCTGGGCGATTGCGGAATTCAGCTTATGACTGCCGGATGTGTTGTTTCCCTCGAATTTATAGAAAATATGCGCCGGCGTATCCAGAGCCTTCTCCAGAAATTCAGCGTGAACCAGCGGCGACGGGCGATACATCTTATAAAAATGATAGATTTCATCCGGAATGGCAATCTCTCGATCCGTGTTATTTAGCTCCTGCTCGGCTAACTCCCGGCAGAAGACACCGGAGAGCTCATCAGCAGTCATGGGCTTTAATGTGCCCGGATTCAAAAGGGGCGCCGGCTTATTCTTCATGTCGGCACGCAGGTTATACCATGCCTTAGGTATCTCATTTTCTTCCAGATAGGTCTTGTAGGGTGTCTTGATCCTTGCCATTGCGTCTCCTTTCCTCGATCTGCTATCAGATCGAATGCCGGACATCTACGTCCGCAAACCTGTGTCATACCGCGTGGACGGATGCAGGGGATCGATGAGAATCCACAGGCATTTTATAACCATGAGTCTTCCGCGGAGCAAAGCACACAACAGCTATCAAATGATTATAAAAAAGCCCTCGTCCACTACGATACGTAGGGACAAGAGCCTGTACTCCTGCGGTGCCACCCTATTTGACGCGAACCTTTCGCGCCCACTCATGCATACGAACATATGCGGGATTTTGATCACGGAGATCCTGCTCCGTCTCACCTACTGAGTTGCCCGTTCGGCTCGCCCTCAGAAGCCCATTCAGAATACAATTCCTGTCGCCATCACACCATCGGCGGCTCTCTTGAAAGAATCGAGGCATTCCTACTATTTCTTCCTCACTGGTTTGTCGCTTACTATATCCTTTGGTCTCGAGATTGTCAACATATATTCATCCATACAACCCTATCACTTTTTTGCCATTGCGAAGCATTACGAATTTCAATGGATATTGTACACTGTCTCCTCAAAAAAGCCCCAAATGCCTATTTTGCTATCCCAATAACATTACGAGACATTTCGGAACATTATTTTTTCCGTAAAGAATGAATTATGTTTTATATCCTTTTTGCAATCTGAGAAAGATCTCCTATTACAGACAACAACCGATTTCTCACATCAATTCGCGCCCTCTCTTTTTCCCGTCAATAAATAGTCCGTACTGATATCCAATACACAAGCAGTTTCTACTAATAGTTCATGAGGACAGTTCCTGTGTCCCCCAAGAATGTTCCTTAGATGTTGAGCACTTATATTCACACTCCCGGCGAACGCTTCCTGCGTGTATCCCATAACTTTGATCTGCTCTTTGATTCTTTTTCCGCACTCTTTTGCATCATAATACATTTTTCCTTTTCCTCTGATCTGAAATTTCAAAATCTGAAATCAGTCGGACCAATGGTGTACGTAGCTACGAAAGACAAAGAAAACGGCCATTCTTGCATCAAAGTGCAAAAACAGCCGTTCTCTCTAGCTTCTTCCCGGAAAGTCACGCCTACCGATCGTTAAAATTTCGAGCAAAATTGCTTTTGCTTAAAAAGCCTAACTCACATGCGTCACACCAATCGTTTCATGGAACATTTAATCTACCGTTTAATTTTCATTTTATGTGTAATTTGCGAAATTTATTTTACGTTATCCGCAATTCAGGACGCCCGTCCGACTTCGATTCCGACTTCGATTTAATCCGCATCGAAGAAACCCATCTGACTTGACCTCCTCATACCTGCGCCATCCATCTATCAGGAATGACTGACACTTTTTATTAAGTTTTTTGTGTTAAACACCAGAAGAAAAAGGATAAAGATCATTGCAAAATTTACTCCCATCCAAAATATGTCCCGATGAGAGTATGTACAAGTGCTCATGATCTTAAGGAGAATCCCACTGTACAGATATTTTGACGGGAAGATGAACTCCGGTTTGATTTGTTGAAGCATTGGCGCAAAGAAAATCAGAAGTGTCACCGGTACTGCAATCGGTCCGACATTGGTCTGATTTGCTGTTATTCTTCCAATCACTGCGCCAATAAACATCGAGATGATATCCGCTAAAATTGTAAACAAAGCCACAAATACCGCATCAAACGAAGATGTTGCCCCTGAAAGTTCAAATAAAAGCATACCTGCAATGATGAATCCCATCATGGAGAAAGCGATCCCTATAAAATATTCATAAGCTTTTACGCCGGACATGATTAATAGCTTTAATGTCCCTTTTTCTTTTTCTTCTGCCACAATGGTCGCCGTGATAAGAAGCGGGACTAGGATGGAGTGCATTAATATAAATGATAAACCATCCGATCCAAATTCCTTGCCCGCAACTATTTTTAAGACGATATAGAGAATCGGAAAGATAAAAAATATCAGGAGCATTTTTTTATTTCTTGTAAAATCAATAAACTGTTTATAAGAGACCGCACTTATCCTCTTCTCTATTTTTTTGATCCTGTACATCTGCTTTTCCCTCTTTTAAGTTTATGAATATTGATTCTAGCGAAGGTTCTTGTGTATGTATCGAACAATACGCTTCATTCCGTATGCATTCGAGAAATGCCTCTTTGTCTCTATTCTGATGATATTCCCTTTTCACCCCGTCATTTCCGATAACCTGTATATATGCTCTGATATCATATTTTTTCTTTATTGATGCAATTGTTCCACTCTCAACCATTTCACCATCGAATAAAAATCCTATCAAGTCACACATCTTTTCTGCCTCCTGCATATTGTGCGTAGTCAAAAAGATTGTTGTGCCTTCTTTTTTTAAGAATATCAGCAAATCTTGAATATCATGTGCCGTTCCCGGATCAAGTCCCCGAGTTGGTTCGTCTAGAAAAAGAAGTTCCGGTTCATGCAAAATAGCACGGGCAATCACCAGTCTTTGCTGCATCCCGCTCGACAATTTATATACCTCTCGTTTAGCAACTTCTTCTAATCCCACCATTTTTAGGACATCATCAATTCTTCCCTGCTCTACCGAGTGGATTTTAGCAACAACACGCAAATTCTCATAACAGTTAAGCCTACCGTATAGTCCAATCGAATCTATTACAATCCCAATTTTACGATAGAAATCATCACCGAACGGCTTATTCCCAAATACCTTTATATTTTCCTCGTCGTGTCTTAATTGCCCTGTCAGAAGCCTAATGATTGTAGTTTTCCCAGCTCCTGATGGTCCCAAAAGTCCAAAAATAGTTCCTTTTTTGACATTAATATCAATATTGCGAAGCACTGTTTCTCGGTTATTATATGAGAAATTAACATTCTCCATTCTTATGATATCGTTCATTTCTCCATCGTCTCATCTCTTCTAAACATTTTTCCCCATCTGAATCTCCTGTTGGGATAATATTTAATATAATTATCAGAACGTTCAAGAGGACTGTTCTAATCGCAAAGGTACTCCATTGAGTATAAAATATCGATAAGCAAACAGCAAAGACAATCAAGAAAATATTATTTCTCATACCCGCAAAGGCAATAAAAAACTTATTTTTTCTATATATGTCATCTGACTTTTATTAGCAGGCTATTCTCTTAATTATAATGAAATCCTTGAGAATAAGATGTCAACTTTATTTAGGCAGCATCAATTTCCCAGTTCCAAAGGGAATGAAACAGGTCATTAAAGGCCTTGCAGCAGACAAGGGAATGTCCCTGAATAAATATTTTCTGTTCCTGGTGAATAAAGATCAGGAAGGCCTGTTTGATAATATGCAGCTTGCAGAAAAGTCCAGGGAAAAGATTTTGGCCATTAAAGGCAACACACATGATGGATATGATGTCCTTTTTAAAGATGGAAAAACCGTTCATTGCAGGACAAAACTGGAAATCAGAAAGTGTCTTGCACAAGACAACAAAAGTCTTGCACAAGACACCTGATTCTGTGTTACTAATAAGTTACTAACGTGTTACTATGTGCCCAAATCAGAGGCAAACGGGCAAAAGAAAAAAGCCCGTAAATCCAAGCTTTTCCTTGAATCCACGGGCTTTGAAAAGGCCGTTTTCTTATCTCTTTGAGAACTGGGGCGCGCGGCGTGCGGACTTAAGGCCGTACTTCTTACGCTCCTTCATGCGGGGATCTCTGGTCAGATAGCCTGCTGCCTTGAGTACGGGTCTGTACTCGGCGTCAGCCTCGAGCAGGGCACGGGCGATGCCGTGACGGATGGCTCCGGCCTGTCCGGTGTAACCGCCGCCCTTGACATTAACCTGAACGTCGAACTTATCCAGAGTCTCGGTTGCGCTGAGAGGCTGGCGAACGACAACCTTAAGGGTCTCAAGACCGAAGTACTCGTCGATATCTGTCTTGTTGATGGTGATCTTGCCGGTGCCGGGAGTCAGGTAAACTCTCGCTACAGATGACTTCCTTCTGCCGGTTCCATAATACTTTGTATTAGCCAATGTCTTATCCTCCCTATCGATTAAAATGCGAGCGTCTCAGGCTTCTGAGCTGCATGCTTGTGGTCGGGGCCTGCGTATACGAAAAGCTTCTTGTACATCTCAGAACCAAGCGGTCCCTTGGGGAGCATACCCTTGACAGCGTGTTCAATCACTCTCTCGGGATGCTTCTCGAGCATCTCGCGGAGACTGATCTCCTTGAATCCGCCAACATACTCGGAATGTCTGTAATAGATCTTCTGATCCAGCTTATGACCGGTAACCTTGACCTTCTCGGCATTAACGACGATCACATAGTCCCCACAGTCTGCATGGGGGGTATAAATGGCCTTGTTCTTGCCTCTTAATACTCTTGCAATCTCAGAAGTCAGACGGCCAAGGGTCTGTCCCTCTGCGTCAACTACATACCACTTTCTCTCGATCTTGGTCGGGTTCGGCATATACGTCTTCATCCGGATAATCCTCCTAAATAATGTCCTGGCGCATGTCACCGGGTAAATGTCCGAAAAACCGATAACACGCTGTTTATAGTCAAAACGCAACTTCGGGGCTGTTGAAATCACGTTTCTACACTACGTCAGCGCGTACCATCATACTATAGTGGCCTCTCACTGTCAATGAGAAAAGGCCATTTGCCCCCTGCCTTACGGCAGGCAATCTCCTCCGGTGTCAGATAGTGCAGACCGACCTGCGTCAGGCCATGCGCCGGAGCCGTCGGCCCTGCCAGCTCCCGGTTCATCCCCTCGAGAATCTGCTGAAATGCCCTGGGACTGGTTATCCCGGCCCCCACCTCAATCAGGGTTCCCGCAATAATGCGCACCATATTGTAGAGAAAGCCGTCGCCGCAGAGACGAATGGTGATGAGATCGTCGGCATTTCTGCTGACAAGGGCCTGATAAATAGTCCGAACCCGGGTCTTGGACTGCGCGTGAATGGAAGCGAAAGAGCTGAAATCATGCTCCCCAAGCAGACAGTCGGCGGCTTCCTGCATCCGCTTCTCATCTAGATCATAGTGATAGAAGAGGCTATCCCTGCGCATGGTCGGCATGGGAAAACGCCGGTTTAGGATCCGGTACTCATAGGTCTTATAGGACTCCGAGAAGCGGGGATGAAAGTCGTCTGCCGCCTGGGACGAGCCCTGGCAGACGATATCCTCCGGCAGGTACTGATTGAGAGCGTAGGCAATCTTATCCGCCGGAATCCGAGTCTTCGTCTCAAAGAGAATCTCATTGCCCATCGAGTGAACTCCAGCGTCCGTCCGGCTGGCTCCGACACAGGTAATCTCCTCACTCAGCAGTTTCGAGAGCCCGGCATTCACTACTTCCTGCACAGAAATGCCGTTGGGCTGAACCTGCCAGCCGCAGTATTCTGTCCCATCGTAGGCTATGGTCGCTCTCACCCGCACAATTGTCTCCTCTCACAGTCCACACTGTAATCTATCCAAAAAGAAGTCTTCTATCCCATAGAGATTCATCCATATCTGCGTCTCCCTGAAATGAAGCCAGCTGTGCTGGCTTCATTTCTCCGGCGATTCAGTCCTGTCTGCGCCCCATCCTCCCGGATCAAAGACATCCGCGCTTGCTTCATCCCTCCGGCGATTCGGCCATGTCCCCTCCTCCCGGTATCACTCTTTTCTCCTTACCGCTTCCGCTGTTTTAGAAAGTGATCCCAGGCATAAAATGTACCGCAATCAGGACTGCCAGAAAGAGACAGATGACGACATAGGAGATATAGTCTCTTCTGTCATATACCAGAGGCTTCATCTTGGTTCTGCCCTCTCCCCCGTTATAACAGCGGGCCTCCATAGCCAGGGCCAGATCATTGGCCCTGCGAAAGGCGGAGACAAAAAGGGGAACCAGAAGAGGGATCATGTTTTTTGCCCTGCGGATGATATTTCCCTGTTCAAAATCAGCGCCGCGGGCCATCTGCGCCTTCATGATCTTATCCGTCTCCTCAATCAGGATGGGAATGAAGCGCAGGGCAATCGACATCATCATCGCGATCTCATGAACCGGCACCTTCAATTTGCTCAGAGGGTGGAGGGCGCTCTCCAGGCCGTCCGTCAGCTGATTGGGCGTCGTGGTCAAAGTCATGACAGAAGAACCCACAATCAGAAAGATCATGCGGACTGTCATGAGAATGGCATTTTGCAGACCGGCGTCGGAAATCACAAGGGGACCCAGAGTCAGAAGGGCATTGCCGGGGGTCAGAAAGAGATTAAAGAGACCGGCGATGACCAGAAGCACCACAATTCCCCGCAGCCCCCGTAACATGAAGGAAACCGGCACTTTGGAGAGGGCAATGATAAAGATAGTCCATGCCGTCACGAGGATATAGCCAATCGGATGATTGACCAAAAAAAGGACAATGATAAAAACCAGGGTCTCAAAGAGCTTTACCCGGGGATCCAGTTTGTGAATGAAGGAATCGGCCGGATAGTACTGACCCAGGGTCATTTGTCTGAACATGACGCCTCCTGATCTTTCCCTGCAAAGTTTTTAAGGATTTCTGCCCTGGCCTCTTCCACTGTCGTCGCGTCTGTCGCCAGATCAAAGCCTGCCTCCGCCAGGTCATGAACCAGATAAGTTACCTGCGGTGCTGCCAGTCCCATAGCCTCCAGCTCCCTGTAGTGAGCGAAAACCTCCTTGGGACTTCCGTCAAACCTGGCCCTGCCCTCATCCATGACAATGATCCGGTCTACATAGTTGGCCACGTCTTCCATAGAGTGGGAGACCAGAATGACCGTGATCTTCGACTGCTCATGCAGCTCCTTGACCAGGTCGAGGATCTCATCCCGCCCCCTGGGATCCAGACCGGCTGTGGGCTCATCCAGGATCAGAATCCTGGGCCTCATGGCCAGAACCCCGGCAATAGCAGCCCGGCGCTTCTGCCCCCCGGACAGATCAAAGGGGGAGTTTTCATAGAGGCGCTTGGGAAAATGCACCAGCTCCAGGGCCTCTTCTGCCGCTTTTTTCGCGTCTTCCAAGGACAGGCCCTGGTTCTTGGGCCCGAAGCAGATATCCTCAAAGACCGTCGTCTCAAAGAGCTGATGCTCCGGATACTGAAAGACCATGCCGATCTCCAGACGCAGCTTGCGCAGCTGATAATCCGTGGCATAAATATCCTGGTCTCCCCAGTAAATCTTCCCCTCTGTTGCCCTTAAGAGTCCATTGAGATGCTGTACCAGCGTTGACTTCCCCGATCCCGTGTGCCCGATGATCCCTACGAAGCTATCGTCATCAATGGTCAGACTCACATCGTCTAAGGCCTTGATCTCATAGGCGGTCCCGGGACTATATGAATATGTCACATGCTCTAAGCGTAAAGGCATTCTATGCTCCTATCTGATCACAGGGTGCCGCTCCGACCCTGTCCGCCCGGATCACCATCTTCTGGGATTGACTCCTCAACATCGCTAATGGCATGGCCCTGACCACTCAGGTCACAGCTCTTTAGCTGCAGAAGGGCAGAGACCAGCTCCTGTCTGGTCAGAATCCCCTCCGGGATTGCCAGACCGGCCTCTCTTAACTCATGGGCCAGCAGCGTAATCTGGGGCACGGTCAGCCGATAGGTCTGCAGTCGCCTGACATGAGAGAAAACTTCTCTGGGCGTCCCCTGCAGAACAATCTTACCCCGGTCCATGGCGAACACATAATCTGAGTCCACCACCTCTTCCATATAGTGAGTAATCAGAATGATTGTGACCCTCTTCTTACGATTGAGCTCATGGACCGCCCGCAGGACTTCCTCCCGCCCCTTGGGATCGAGCATGGCCGTCGGCTCATCTAAGATGATACACCTGGGTTCCATGGCCATAACCCCGGCGATCGCAACCCTCTGCTTCTGTCCTCCCGACAGGCGGTTGGGAGAGTGACTGTGATACTTCCACATGCCGACCGAACGGAGGGCATTTTCCACCCGCTGCCAGATCTCTTCCGTGGGAACTCCGATGTTCTCCGGGCCGAAACCCACATCCTCCTCCACGACAGAGGCGATAATCTGATTGTCCGGATTCTGAAAGACCATCCCGGCCGTCTGGCGCACGTCATAGGTGTTCCTGGGATCGGAGGTATCATAACCGCCCACATAGAGCGTCCCCCCGCTTGGAAGCAAAAGGGCGTTGAGATGCTTGGCCAGAGTCGACTTGCCCGATCCATTGTGACCTAAGATAGAGATAAATGCTCCCTCTTCGACCCTCAGATCTACCCCGTCCAAAGCCATGAAGGAAGAGACCTTCTCTCCCTCCTCATTGTGGCGTACATATTCATGTTGCAGGGCATTTGCCTCAATTATTTCAGGCATTTACATATCCTCCGGGGCCCAGTGCAGGCGGTGCAGCTGCCCCTTGGTAGTCATCTTGTCAAAGTGGTTCTGGCGCAGAGCCTCATAAGCCACAATGGCGACAGAATTAGACAGGTTCAGAGATCGGATCTCCCCCTGCATGGGAATACGGATACAGCGCTCCGGCTGTCTGATGAGAATCTCTTCCGGAATTCCCGCCGACTCCTTTCCAAACATAATGTAGTCATCCGGGCCATAAGAGACATCTGAGTAGACATGACGGCCCTTGGTCGTGGCCATCCAGATCCTGGCGTCCGGATTCTTTGCGCAGAAATCCTCCCAGTCCAGATAGGTTCTCACATCCAACTGCTTCCAGTAATCCATGCCGGCGCGGGCCAGATTCTTGTCATTGATAACAAAGCCCAGGGGCTCGATCAGATGCAGGGTCGCTCCAATGGCGACGCAAGTACGACCGATATTTCCCGTGTTAGACGGAATTTCCGGCTCATGCAGGACAATATGTAATGACATCTAGCGGTCCTCCCGCAGCTGTTTGACAAAGGCCTCCAGGCGGCCCAGAGCCTCCCTTAGGTCATCGATGGAGTAGGCGTAGGAAATTCGGATAAAGCCCTCCCCAGAGGCCCCAAAGGCGGATCCGGGAACCACGGCCACCTTCTTCTCATTCAAAAAGCGAGTGGCGAAATCCTCAGAAGTCATCCCGAACTCCGATATATTGGGGAAGGTGTAGAAGGCCCCCTCAGGTGTAAAGCATTTTAAACCCATCTCCTCAAACCTGGTCAGGACATACTTGCGGCGGGCATCATACTGCTCCCGCATGCCGGCAACCTCCTCGTCGCAGTTGTTAATGGCCTGGACGGCGGCATACTGAGAGGTCGTGGGGGCGCACATAATAGCGAACTGATGAATCTTTAACATCTGGGACAGGATATGCTCCGGCGCGCAGGCATATCCCAGCCTCCAGCCGGTCATGGCAAAGGCCTTGGAAAAGCCGTTGATTAAAACACAGCGCTCTTTCATGCCCGGAAGGGAAGCAATGGAGACGTGATCCAGACCATAGGTCAATTCCGAGTAGATCTCATCGCTCAGGACGAAGAGGTCGTGTTCGATGACTACCTTGCAGACTGCCTCCAGATCCTCTCTCTCCATAATGCCCCCGGTCGGGTTGTTGGGAAAAGGCATAATCAGGACCTTGGTCTTATCCGTAATCGCGTCCTCCAACTCCCGCGCTGTCAGACGAAAGCGGTTTTTCTCCTTAAGGGGGATCTCAACAGGTCTGCCATTTGCCAGAATGGTACAGGGGCTGTAGGAGACATAGCTGGGGGTCGGAATCAGAACCTCATCCCCGGGATCCAGCATGGCGCGCAGGGCAAGGTCGATCGCCTCAGACCCCCCGACAGTCACCATGATCTCACTTCTGGCGTCATAATCCATACCATAGCGGCGCTTCAGATAGCCGCAGATTCCCTCTCTCAGTTCCAGGAGACCGGAATTTGAAGTATAGAAGGTACGCCCCTGTTCCAAAGAGTAGATTGCCTCATCCCGGATCCTCCAGGGCGTATCAAAATCCGGTTCGCCCACGCCCAGCGAGATGGCATCCCGCATTTCGGAGACGATGTCGAAGAACTTGCGAATGCCGGATGGCTGAATCGTCGTAATGGTTCTGGAAAGAGCTTCTCTCATAGGGATACCTTCATTCTGCTGTCATGGGACTCCTCGGACAGAATGGCCCCGTGGTCCTTATACTTCTTCAGGATAAAATTCGTCTTGGTCGAGAGCACCGAATCCAGGGTGGACAGCTTATCAGAAACGAAGGAAGAAACCTCCCGCAGGGTCTTTCCCTCAATCGTGACCATCAGATCAAAACCGCCGGACATAAGATAGACGGAGTTCACCTCGGGATAGCGGTAGATGCGCTCTGCCACAGAATCAAATCCCATGCCCCGCTGGGGAGTCACGGAGACCTCAATCATGGCTGAGACCGTCTCATTTCCCGCTCTCTCCCAATCGATCAAAGTCAGATAGCCCGCGATGACGTGATCCTCCTGCAATTGCTCGATGGCATTTCTGACACTGGTCTCATCCGCGCCGATCATAGCCGCCAGATCATGGATGCTGATCCTCGCATTGTGCTCCATATAGCTTAAGATCTTCTCTTCCAGCTTACCCATCTGACACCTCCTGTTTCCTGTCCAGCCGATAGAGCTCATCGGTCTGCGGCATCTCTAAAAAACGCTCTTCCTCTCCATGGAACAGAATCCTGTCGTTGGAATCTGTTGCCTTGCCGATAACGCAAGCCTCTATCCCGGCCCTGGCCAGAGCCATGACCAGCCCGTTGCCGTCCGCCGCCGCCATAAGCATACAGCCCGAGGAGATCAATTTGTATGGATTGAGTCCCAGGTACTCACAGATCTCTACACTCTCCTGCCGAATGGCAATCTTCTTGAGATCGATCCGACAGCCGACGCCGGAAGCCTGACACATCTCCCAGATCGCCCCATAGATCCCCCCCTCGGTGACATCGTGCATGGCCGCCACTCCAAACGCTGCCGCGACGCGCGATTCCGGGAGTACAGACAGTTCCTGATCGAAGGCTGCGGCCCTCTCAACCAGACAGTCCGGGAAATGCCCCTTTAAGTCTTCCTCCAGGTCCTTGGCCAGAATGGACGTTCCCTCCAGGGCAATTGCCTTGGTCATCACAAAATCCATGCCAGGCTCTGCCCCTCCGGTGCTGACCAGGTGTCCCTTTTTAACCTTGCCAAGACCGGTCACAGAGACAATCGGCTGCTTCACCTGCGCTGTCACCTCCGTATGGCCTCCCACAATCTGTATGCCATCCTCTCGGCAGGCGGACTCCGCTTGAAGAATGATTTCTTTCAGTTCAGGCTCCGTCGTGCGCTCAGGCAGCAGAATGGTCAGAAGAACCCCAACGGGTTCCGCCCCGGCGGATGCCAGGTCATTGTTCGTGACGCGGATGGCCAGGTGACCGATATCCCTGGCTGTCCCCGTAATGGGATCTGTGGAGAGGACAAAGACCTCATCTGCTGCCAGCTGTATCGCCGCGCAGTCCTCTCCCACACCGCTTCCCATGAGGACCTCCGGTCTCTTATTGTGAATCTGTCTGATGACCGAGCGCTCTAAGATGCTCTCTGGTATTTTCCCGACTTTCATGGCAATTGCTTTCCTTTGCGACTCTTTTCGCAGATCAAGAACCTGCTATCCGCTTGATTCTAGCAGTTCGGCGGATCGCAGTCCATAGACAGCCTGTCGACTCGACAAAAAGCTGTCCTGCGAGAGTTGTCGTCAGCTCAAAAGAAAGGGAACAACCAGAGTGACAACCATTGTGACGATCAAAAGCAAGATGATCACTCCGGAGATGATTCTCTGTTTCCTGGAACGATGATTCATGACAAGTCCTCCTCTAAAAATGAATCAGATGTAAAATACTTCTGAGCAGGATTTCCAGCCCGGCGATCCAGAGAAGGATTCCTCCCGCTGCGTAGACCAGGGTCTTCCCCTCGTAGCCGAAGCGATAGCCGACGAAGATTCCCAGAACCGCCGCCAAAACAGACGAGATTAAAATTACAACGAATACAGTGAGTGTATGTATCCCCAGAAATCCGCAGGCGAGACCTGCCAGTATTGTATAAATACTCGCCACCGCGATAATCTTGGCATACTGCTGGACCCGGATTTCCCTCCGGGACTCATGCACCAGTTCCCTTCGCACCGCTTTGATCAGGAGACGCAATCCCAAAAAGGCAAAGATAATAACCGCCGTCCAGGCTCCCCACCGGTCCGACTTCAGATGCCAGGTCTGCGTGTGCACAATGGTGTTGCTGACCAGGTAACCAAAGAAGAAAAAGATCTGCTGCATCAGAACTACCAGGCCGGTGACATAGAATAAGGTTTTGCGGTTGATCTTGGCCAGCATGGCGCCCTCAATCTCCAGGGCGGCAAAGATGTCCAGACTGATGCCTGCCACAATCAGTACAATTTCCAGTAAACTCATGATCTGCTTTCCTCTATTTCATAACAGCGATGTTTTATTTGCACGCCTTCGATGCCCCGCTTGTACGCTCCGAATCCGCACCTCGGGAACTTCGTTCCCTCGGTCGGTTTGCTCCGCAAACCTTTCAGTCCTCACGAAACATCTCCCACGCGTGCAAGCACGCTGTGGATGTTTCGCTCGTCCTGGCGGATTCTCCGCTATGTTCGCATATCTCGGAAGACGTCTACAGCGGAGTATTCCCAGATGTGAAGGACTGCCGCGGCGAACTCCTCCGTTGGCAGGCGCATGCCGTTTTTGATCCAGCGCAGGACCAGATAAGTCATCGACTGACTGTAATAATCCGCGATCAGCTCCGGCGTCAGCCAGTCATATGCCAGATGAGCATGAATATTTTCCACCTTGGCTCCTGCCAGGATGCGCTCCGCGATACAGGAGCTCAAAATCTCCCCAAAGGAATTCTGTCCTTCCAGCCGCGAGGCGTTCAAATAGAATTCTCTCTCCTCCTGTATCTTGCCAAGAACCCGAATCACCGCTTCCTTGATCTGTCCGCCTTCCAGCATTTCCGTGACCGGATCCATCAGGTCTCTGCGGACAATCCATTCCAGCAATTCATATTTATCCTGAAAGTGATTGTAGAAGGTGGGGCGAATCACCCCCGCCTTCTCTGTGATCTCGCGAATCGTGATCTTCTCAATCGGGCGGCGGGCCGCCAGTGCTTTCAGGCTCTCCGCCAGAAGCAGATCAATTGCGTTGCTGCTCTCGACGCTCATATTACTCCTCGAATTCCATTGTGACGAAGTAGCCTTTGGCCGTCTCCTTGACGTCCCTGACCACTCCCTCTGTCGATTTCAGCCGTTCCAGAACACCATAGTTCGCTGACATGCCATAGGCATGCTCTAAGGTATAGTAATAGGAGTTGGGCAAGGCGCTCTCCTTGACCGAGAGCCGTTCTCCCTCCTTGACCGTATCTAGGAGTTCTGCCCGTTCCATCTTGAACTCCATCTGTCTCATTCCCCGATATCCTCCTCGGAGACGACCTCTCCATCCACAATATCCCTGGATGCCTGATTGGTACGCCTCACCAGAATCATATCACCGATGGCATCGGCAATGATCATAATTCCAATGACCCTGGTCACCAGCTTCAGGACTCCGAAAGCGCCGAAGATGCAGACCAGACCCAAAATCACAGAAATGATTCCGATCACAATCATCCCTCCCCAGGAAGAAGCCCGGTAGCCCTTGGACTCCAGCGCGAGACCAATATCCTGCACGCCGTGATAGAGCATGACGACCCCGAAGATCGCGGGCAGGAAGGCCGCGACCGTGTTCGGTCTGGAAAAGGCCCAGAGCCCGATCATGGCCAAAAGTCCCCCCGACAGGCTGCTGAAGGCCGATCCAGTTGTAAGTCCTCCCAGCAGAACGAAGGCCCCCATCAGAAGAATCACGACCGCGACAAGCCGGACTAAAAAGGCGGTCACGCTGTCGGGGGAGAAGACCATGACCAGACCCAAAATCAAAAAGAGCAGGGCCTGAGCGGTCACGTGAAAGTGCAGTTTTTTCAGTGTGTCAATCATCTTTTTCTCCTTATACTTGCTTGCTTGCGCGCTGTTCCTTCTGTTTCTTTACAATCCCTTTGACCCAGTCAAAGAGGCCGTACAGGTTGCGGACCACAGACTCCTGGGCAATGGCGAAAAGGCCGGCCAGAAGCAATCCCGGAAAAGAGAGCTTCTGTAGATTAAAGAGGCCGCTGAAAAAGTACCCTCCAAGAATGAAGCCCGCGATAGAGACCGCAAGGACAATGGCCCGGTAAATATTCAGGGGATGTATGATCCGATAGAGAACCATAAAGCCCGCAATGGACAGAAGGTAGGTGGATGCCGTGGCCACATCCTGCGATCGTATCCCGAAGACGTCGGCGAAGCCAACCAGACCCGCGATGGCGATAAAGGAAGTCAGCGAAGCCGGGAAGGCGTGAAACATGGTCGACCGGAAGAAATGCGCATGCTGCTTTTTGGTGTTGGGCTCGAAGGCCAGAAGGAAGGCCGGAAGACCTATATTAAAGGCGGAGACCAAAGAGATCTGCGCCGGTTCCAGGGGATAGGCAAACACCAGGATAATGGAACAGAGAGCCAGCATGGCCGAGAACATATTCTTGTACAAAAAGAGGGTCGCGGACCGGGTGATATTGTTAATATCCCGCCTTCCCTCTGAAATAATCTCCCGCATGTGTGAGAAATCATCATCCAGAAGGACCACCTGGGCGGCCTGGCGGGCAGCGTCAGAGCCCGATCCCATGGCGATAGAGCAGTCCGCCTCCTTCATGGCCAGAATGTCATTGACCCCGTCTCCGGTCATGGCGACCTTCTTGCCGGTCTCCTTGATGGCCATGATAATTGCCTTCTTCTGCTCGGGCTTAACCCTGCCGAATACGCGGTATTTCTCGACAGCGTCCCGGATGTCCTCCGCGCTGTTCAGTCGGCTGGCATCGACATAGCGGTCCGCGTCTGGGATTCCAACTCCCTGCGCAATGGAAGAGACCGTCTGCGGATTGTCCCCTGAGATCACCCGCACCTGGACCTCCTGCTCCCTGAAATAGGCGAAGGTGTCCTCTACATTGGGGCGAAGGCCGTTTTCCAGCGCGACAAATGCCAGCGGCTGAAAGGAATCGCTCCCCTGCTGTGCCCGTACCAGAGCAAGCACACGCTGCCCCTGTTTGGTTCTCTCTTCTAAGGTCTTTCGGTTCTCTTCCATGGCCTGCTCTGACAGAAGAAACTCCGGAGCCCCAAAGCGGAAGGCAGCCTGCGGAGTGTCGATGCAGGAGAACTTGTTCTTGGAGGAAAAGGGGGTGACTCTGGCCTCGGGCATAGGCACAGCGTGCTCGTAATAAGTCCGCAGGGCCTGCATCGTAATATTGTTGTCTGTACTGGTCGCAATATAGGCGGACAGACTCTGCTCCGCCTCTGCGGTAAGCTGCTTCCCCTGAGGGCCGAAGGCGTCGATGACATGCATCTCATTGTCTGTGATCGTACCCGTTTTATCCACACAGAGGACATCGACTCTGGCCAAAGTCTCCGTAGAGTGCATGTCGTGAAGGAGGACCTTTTTCCCCGCGAGGCGGGCTGCCGACATGGCCAGGGCAATCGTCACCAGAAGATAGAGCCCCTCCGGGATCATACCGATCACCGCGGCGACCATGGATGTAATCGATTCCGAAAAGCCCTTTTCATTCAGGATAAATGACTCCAGAAAGAGCGTGATCCCGATCGGGATAATGGCAATTCCGGCGATCTTGACGACCCACTCAATACTGTTGACCATCTCGGATTGTTTCTCTTTGATCTCCTTGGCCTCTGCCGTCAGCCGGGAGATATAGGACTCGTCTCCCACCTGAGTCAGACGGGCCAGACATTGGCCGGAGACAACGAAGGAACCCGATTTGAGCTCGCTGCCGGACAGTTTCTCAATCTCGTCCGATTCTCCTGTCAGAAGAGACTCGTTGGCCATGAGCCTGCCATCCAGCAAAACGGCGTCCGCCGGGATCTGCATCCCGGCCTCTAAAACGATCAGATCGTCTGACACAAGCTCGGACATGGGGATTTTTCTCCTCTGTCCATCGCGGATGACCTCATAATTTGACTCCGCCAGAACGGCCAGCCGATCCAGAATCCTCTTCGCGTGCAGCTGCTGAACGATACCGATCACCGTGTTGGCGATGATAACCGGCAGAAAGGTCAGGCTGCGAAGGGAGCCGCCGATCACAACCAAAACAGCCAGGATCAAAAAGATCAGGTTGAAATAGGTGAAGATATTATCTTTGACGATCTCTTTGGCAGACTTGGATGCTTCTCTTGTAAGGATATTGACTTTGCCCTGGCGGACTCTTTCCGCCACCTGGGCACTGGTCAGACCCTCTCGCCTGTTTTCTTGCATGATGACTCCTACTCTCAGCAGCTTACTTTCCCCTTATCCTAACACGAATCAGGCCTGCCGCCCCTGAAGAGAATATTATTTTTTCTGAATTTTTTCTTAAAGCGCCGGCTCTTAGAAGTGAATCTTCTCCAGCAGCACGACATTCTCAATCCCGTCTGTGAAGGGGAACATATCCACCGGGGCAATCCTCCTGATCGCGTATGCGCTGTCCAGATACTTGAGATCTCTGGCCTGGGTCTTCGGATCACAGGAAATATAGACGATCTTCTCAGGCGCCAGACGCCTTAAGGCCAGAAGAAATTCCTCCGTGGAGCCGGCTCTGGGCGGATCCATAAAAACCAGATCACAGCTTCTCCCGGCCTCAGCCTCCGCCAGCATAAAGGCCCCTGCGTCCGCGACAACAAAGCGCGCCTGCCTGAGGCCATTTACCCTGGCATTGATTCTGGCATCCCGGACGGCCGCAGGATTGCACTCCACGCCGATCAGTTCCATCGGCTCCTTTGTCCTTTTGGCCAGATCGACTGCCGCCGCAATGCCAATGGTCCCGGTGCCGCAATAGGTGTCCAAAACTCTCTCTTTTCCCTTGAGGTCTGCCATATCAACCGCCAGTCGATAGAGCTTTTTGGTCTGCTGGCTGTTGACCTGATAGAAGGCGCCCGGAGAAATACGGAATCTGGCTCCCATCAATCGGTCCTCAATATAGCCGGGGCCATAGAGAACCTCGTATCGGTCCCCCAAAACGACAGATGTACTCTGCCCGTTGATATTCTGCAGAATCGTTGTGATATTGGGGTGAGCCTTTCGAAGAGCTGACACGAATTTCTTGCAGGAGGGAAAAGCCGCCTGAGCCGTCACCAGTATCAGCATGATCTGCCCCCCGTCCGCAGTCCGGCGCGCGATGATGTGCCGCAGGCATCCTCTGCCCGTATCCTCATTATAGGGTTCCACCTTAAAGGAGGGGAGGAGTTCTCTGACACTTGCGATCAGCTGATCGCACTCCCTGTCCTCAATCTGGCAGCGGTCAATATTGACAATCCGATGACTTCCTCTCTCATAAGTACCGCAGACAATCTTTCCTTTGAGACTTCCTCCAAGAACCGCATGGGCTTTGTTGCGATAGTAATAGGGAAAATTCATTCCCAGAATCGACTCCGGTCTTCCGTAGGCTTTCAGAAGATCAGCTACTTCTTTTTCCTTCCTTTTCAGCTGCTCTTTATAGGGTAAGCTCTGCATGCTGCAGCCGCCGCACCACTTCTCATAGGGACAGCGCTCCAGGGCATTGACCTGTCGACTCATCTTGACTCCTCTATATCTGCGTCGGGTCTGTCTCCCAATCACATTCCAGCCATTCTCCTCAAACTTTTTCTATTTTACTACGCCGGACCTCTTTCCCCAAATTTATTTTTTCTCCTTCCGGCCTGAATGCTTCCTGAATATGTTACAATGCAAGCTGTAGTTCAAATAAAATTCACAAATATAGGAATTTGGAGGATGTTATGAAAAAGTATTTCGCTGAATTTATCGGAACAGCCGTCCTGGTCACTTTCGGCTGCGGTACCGCTATGCTTGTGGGATGTGATCCCACGGCCGGAACCGGCTATCTGCTGACCGCGCTCGCCTTCGGCCTGTCCATTGTCGCCGAAGCCTACTGCATCGGAAACATTTCCGGCTGCCATGTCAACCCCGCCGTATCTCTTGGGGTCCTGCTCAGCGGCAGAATGTCCGGCAAGGATTTCATCGGCTACCTGATCGCTCAGGTGCTCGGCGCCATCTGCGGAAGCGCCTTACTGAGCGCCATCTTCAGTCTGGGCAATGTCACGGACCAGACCGGAGCCTACGGGACCAATGGTCTGGCCGGTGTCAACGGATCCGTCGGAGCCGGATTCTTAGTTGAGATGGTTCTGACCTTTGTCTTCGTTCTCACTGTCCTTGGCGTCACCTCCAGGAAGGCCAATCATGGTTCCTTTGGAGGGCTGATCATCGGTCTGACCCTGACCTTTGTTCATATCCTCGGCATCGGCCTGACCGGCACCTCTGTCAACCCCGCCCGCTCCATCGGACCGGCCCTGATGGCTGCCATCAACGGAAATCCCAAGCCCATCAGCCTTCTCTGGCTCTTCATTGTCGCCCCTCTTGCAGGGGGAGCCATCGCCGCCCTCTGCTATCGCGGCCTCGCCGGAAAGGATGACGAGTAAACTGAGGGCGCCTTGCCCTTGCGGATCGTGATTTTGCGATTCATCATCTTGACGGGGAAATCGCCTGATCTTTTCTGAATGTCTTTTTATGAATGATTTTAAAAAGCAAGCAGACTCGAAATCAGAGGGTTATAGGACAAAACGTGTTGATAGCTAATCCCATTGATCATAGAAGCT
>NZ_JAQT01000001.1:0-21427 GCF_000524295.1 Shuttleworthella sp. MSX8B | reverse complement strand
AACCAGCTGCTTGAGAGTAAGGCTAAAGGAGAGAGGCTCGCGGATCACTCGCGAAAGCGAGAATGCTTGCATTCAAAGCGAATGCTTTCTTTCTGAGAGAGTTTGCGCAGCAAACGCATCGAGCAGAAGCAACGAAGTTGCGGATGCGAGATGACCATTTTTGAAGAGTGTGAGAAAAGATCCGCGGTTTGCAATTCATCTGTATGAAGTTTTGAAGGTATCTGCCTTCAGACTGACTTGACGGGTTTCAGCCCCTCTGCTATATTGAGAAAGTGTTTCGAGCACATATTTGGTGCCATGGCCAAGTGGTAAGGCAAAGGTCTGCAACACCTTCATCACCAGTTCAAATCTGGTTGGCACCTCTTTTGGGCGAGTACGAAAGTACTCGCTTTTTTCAATAGAAGGATTCGATATAGGAGTATTTATGTGGATGATATTTGCGATTCTGTCGGCAGTTTTTGCCGCTTTGACCTCTATTTTGGGCAAGCTTGGCGTAAATGGCGTCAACTCAAATCTTGCGACGGCGATACGAACCTGCGTTGTCATTCTCATGGCCTGGGGTATGGTCTTTATCACGAATAGTCAAAAGGGAATCTTTGAAATAGGAAGAAGGAGTTGGATTTTTCTGATCCTGTCAGGCCTGGCAACAGGCGCCTCCTGGCTCTGTTATTATCGTGCTCTGCAGATAGGCGATGCATCCAAGGTTGTTCCGATTGATAAGATGAGTGTCGTAATCACAATTCTGCTGGCGTTTATCTTTCTTCACGAAGACGTCACCGTCAAATCTCTGCTCGGTTGTATTCTGATTGCGGCAGGGACATTGCTCATGACTCTGTAAAAACAGATTTCATTTGTACAGGGGAAAAAGCGGAGAGAAATCAGAATGTCAGAGAAGGCAACGAATTTTCAATTGAAGGCGATGAGCCGCGGTACACGGGAAAAGGGAAAGAGAGAAATGAAAATTCTTTATTTGCTGCACGAAGCATTTGAGCAGCCGGCCACATATCTGGACTGGGCCAGGGCCAGGGGATATGAGACCGACCAGGTCCATGTCTACCTGAGGGAACCGATTCCCCGCGAGATCAGCGGCTATGACATGCTGATCGTTATGGGTGGTCCTCAGACTCCGGATGAGGATCGAGAGCATTTTCCCTATTATGATCCGAAAGAAGAAATTGCCCTGATCCAAAGATTTGTCAGGGAAAAGAAGGCAGTCCTCGGGGCCTGTCTGGGGGCGCAGCTGATCGGTCAGGCCTTTGGAGCGCCTTATGAGCACAGTCCTCACAGGGAAATCGGGGCCATTCCCCTGCATTTGACCGAGGAGGGGCTTAAGGATCCTCTTTTGAAGGCGTTTGCGGATGGAATGAACATTGGAAGCTGGCACGGGGATATGCCGGGTTTAACCGGGGAGGCCAGGGTACTGGCTTTCTCTGAGGGCTGTCCGCGGCAGATCATTCGCTATTCTGACCGCGCATACGCCTTCCAGTGTCATCCGGAGTTTACGCCGGAGGCGGTAGAAGCTTTGATCGCGTCTGAGAGAAATCTGGAAGAAGACAGTAAAAAGTATCCCTATGTGAAAAATGCCTCTCAGCTGCGCGAGGACAGCTATGGACAAATGAACGCGGCTCTCTGTGATTTTCTGGATGCCTATGTCGCTTCTGTGACGAAATAAGGGTTCTATGGACAAGGCTCGTATCCGCGGGAATTTGCATAAGGCGGGGGAAGATTGTATCATAAGGACTGATTTTGTAGCCCCAGAGACGAGGAGAAATGAGATGACCTTATACGATGAGTTAGTGGCCAGAGGGCTGATTGCGCAGCTGACGGATGAAGAGAGAATCAAAGATCTGATTAATCATGGCAGAGCGACCTTTTATATCGGCTTTGATCCGACGGCAGATTCCCTGCATGTAGGGCATTTTATGGCCTTGACTTTGATGAAGCGCCTGCAGATGGGTGGGAATCGCCCAATTGCTCTGATCGGCGGGGGAACCGCAATGATCGGGGATCCCTCCGGGCGAACAGATCTGCGATCTATGATGACAGTCGAGCAGATCGATCACAACTGTGAGTGCTTCAAGAAGCAGATGAGTCGCTTTATTGAATTTGGGGAAGACAAGGCGCTTATGGTCAATAACGCGGACTGGCTGCGCAATCTGAATTTCCTGGATTTTATGCGGGAGGTCGGAGCTCATTTTTCTGTCAATGACATGCTTCGTGCCAGAGCATATGTCAATCGCATGGAGCGCGGACTGTCCTTTTTGGAGTTTTCCTATATGCTTATGCAGGCCTATGACTTCTACAAGCTCTATCAGGAGTATGGCTGTAATATGGAGTTCGGCGGTGATGATCAGTGGTCCAATATGCTGGCCGGAACAGAGCTGATCCGCAAGAAGCTGGGAGAAGATGCCGCAGCTATGACCATCAACCTTCTGCTCAAGCATGACGGGACGAAGATGGGAAAGACAGCCGGCGGAGCTGTCTGGCTGGATCCCGGGAAAACATCCCCCTATGATTTCTTCCAGTACTGGAGAAATGTAGATGACGCAGATGTTCTCAAGTTCCTGCGCATGATGACCTTCCTGCCCCTGGAGCAGATTGATGAGATGGACCGCTGGGAGGGAGCCCAGCTCAATGAGGCCAAGCGTATTCTGGCCCATGAACTGACCGCGATGGTACACGGAGAGGAAGAGGCTGACAAGGCGCAGGAAGCGGCGAAATCGCTCTTCGCCGGAGGCGTGTCTTCTGACAATATGCCGCAGGCGGTCGTCAGGGAAGAAGATTTCAAAGAGGGAGAAATCGACATTCTGTCTGTTCTTGTCCTCTGTGGACTGGCGCAGTCCCGTTCCGATGCCCGCCGGGCAGTAGAGCAGGGCGGTGTATCTGTCAATGGGGATAAGGTGACGGATATTCACACGTCTTACAGGCCATCTGATTTCGCGGAGGAATTCCTTTTGCGCCGGGGAAAGAAGAAATACTGTAAAATCACTAGTCGATAAAGCACGGAAGGTGCGAATTCGAGGTACCCGTTTTCGAAGCAGGCTCTTTCGGAGACGAAGGATTTCTGAAGGAGAGACGTTTGCGGAGAAAGAGATTCGACCCACACGAGGATCGGGTCTCTTTTATCATAGGAGTGGAGAAAGCGAATGAAAATACTGGCTCTGGTTCTCTTTATTCTTATGTATATTGTCATGGTTGCCAGGCAGAAATACCGGCCGCATGCGGCGATGGCAGTGGCGGCCCTCTATTTAGTGACAGGAATTCTGCCTTTGGGGCAGGTGATCTCCAGTATTAACTGGAATGTTCTGATGATGATCAGCGGGACGATGATTCTGGTTGATTATTTCATCGCCTCCGGCATGCCGCTTCTGATGGCAGACCTGATCATGGAGAAGTCGAAGAATGTCATGTGGATTATTATTCTCATGTCGCTCTTCGCCGGTCTGATCTCCGCTTTTATTGATAATGTCGCGACGGTTCTAATGGTAGCCCCGGTCGGGATGGCGGTCTGCAGAAAGCTGAAGATCAACCCGGTTCCCATGATCTTTTCGATCGCGGTATCCTCGAATCTGCAGGGGGCGGCAACTCTGGTGGGTGATACGACGTCCATTCTGCTCGGTTCCTATGCCAATATGGATTTTCTGGACTTCTTTTTCATGCAGGGACGGCCGGGAATTTTCTTCGCTGTAGAACTGGGCGCACTGGCGACGATCCCCATTATGCGGTTTGAGTTTCGCCATTTGACGCAGGAAACGCTGGTGACGGAGCGGACACAGGTCAAGAGCTTGTTGCCCTCTTTTTTGCTTTTGGCCATGATTTCTCTCCTGATTGGAGCCTCTTTCATTCCGGGAAAGCCGGAGATCAGCAATGGGATCATTTGTCTGGGTCTGGCAGGGCTTGCCCTGCTTGGCGACAGGGTGAAAACGGGAGAGAGAGAGTGGGCGAGGAGAGCCCTTCGCAGCCTTGATACAGAGACCCTCTTTCTCCTTCTGGGACTCTTTATCGTGATTGCCGGGGTGACACAGGTGGGCTTGATTGAAGACTTGACCAGGCTGATTGCAGAGGTCGGAGGCAGTCATCTCTTCTGGCTCTACAGTCTGGTCGTCTGGGGGTCAGTTTTGATCTCCGCTTTTGTAGATAATATCCCCTATGTGGCCACAATGCTGCCAGTTTTGACTGGGCTGGCGACCAGACTTGGGATTTCTCCTTATATCCTCTATTTTGGTCTGCTGACAGGAGCGACTCTGGGAGGAAATTTAACCCCGATCGGGGCGTCTGCTAATATCACAGCGGTTGGACTGCTGAAGAAAGAAGGGTATGAGACGGGATTTGCGGACTTTATGAAAGTGGGAGTCCCTTATACCCTGGCGGCGGTTCTGGCGGGTTACCTCTACACATGGTTTGTCTGGGCCGGATAAATTGCGCATCCAGAGTTACACAGGTATAATACAGATGATTAGACGCCGCTTTTTGACAAGTGCGCCGGCGTCATAGAAAGGAGCATACGATGGGTTTATTTGACGAGATTACCAACACAGTTGTAAATGCCGGTCAGGTTGTCGGCGACAGGGTAAAGACTGCCGTAGATGTAACCAAGGCCACTTATGAGGTCAAGGATACGGAGCGCAGGTTAAGAGACGCCTATGCGGAATTGGGCAGGCGCTACTATCAGGACCACAGTGATGATCCCGGAGAGGACTTCGCGGAAATCGAGGCTCTGCTGGAGAAATTAGAGGAGAAGAAGGAGACGGTCGAGGTCTTAAAGAGGACGCAGATCTGCCCGACCTGCGGCAGCTCTGTCTCCAAGGAGTCTGCGTACTGCCCCAAGTGCGGGGAGAAAATGCCTGTTTCCCATACAGAGGAGGGGAATGCGGGAGAGAAGAGCGCGCCCACCGCAGAACCGGATGCCTTCGTTGATGAAGAGACAAAGAGCGCAGAGCCGAAAATAGAGGAGTCCAGGCAGTATGCTCCGGAAGAGACTCCTTCTGCGGAGAAGCAGGACGCGCCGGCGGATGAGGAGAATTCAGAAGATAAGCCGGTAGAAGAGTTCAAGTACGGGGAATAAGGAAGAGATGAGCAACAAGGGTAAGTACTATATCACAACGGCCATTGCCTATACCTCAGGGAAACCCCACATCGGCAATACCTATGAGATCATTCTGGCGGATGCTATCGCCCGCTTCCGCCGCCAGGAGGGCTATGATGTCTTCTTCATGACAGGCTCCGATGAGCATGGACAGAAGATCCAGATCAAGGCCGAGGAGGCAGGCATCAGTCCCAAGGAGCTGGTGGACAGGAACTCCGGCGAGATCCGGCGCATCTGGGATCTGATGGACACTTCCTATGACAAGTTCATGCGCACAACAGACGCGGATCATGAGGCCCAGGTACAGAAGATCTTTAAGAAGCTCTATGACCAGGGGGATATCTACAAGGGAACGTATGAGGGCTGGTACTGTACTTCCGACGAGGCTTTCTGGACCGATTCCCAGCTCGTTGACGGGAGATGTCCTGACTGCGGACGTCCTGTCACAAGGGCATCTGAGGAGGCCTACTTCTTTCGGATGAGTAAGTATGTCGATCGGCTGATCGAGCATATCAAGAGTCACCCCGAGTTCATCCAGCCGGTCTCCCGCAAGAATGAGATGATGAACAATTTCCTCCTGCCCGGGCTGCAGGATCTCTGCGTCTCCAGAACCTCCTTCTCCTGGGGGATTCCGGTCACCTTTGATCCCAAGCATGTCGTCTATGTATGGCTGGACGCTCTGACCAACTACATCACGGGAATCGGATATGATTGCGACGGGAATCATTCGGATCGCTATAAGAAGTACTGGCCTGCGGACCTGCATCTGATCGGCAAGGACATTATTCGCTTTCACACCATTTACTGGCCTATTTTCCTGATGGCCCTGGGACAGCCCCTGCCCAAACAGGTCTTTGGTCATCCCTGGCTCCTGCAGGCGGACGGCAAGATGTCCAAGTCCAGGGGCAATGTCATTTACGCGGATGACCTGGTGGATATCTTCGGTGTGGACGCGGTTCGATACTTCGTGCTGCATGAAATGCCCTTTGAGAACGATGGCGTTATCTCCTGGGAACTCATGGCTGAGCGCGTCAATTCGGATCTGGCGAATACCATGGGGAACCTGGTCAACCGCACGATCAGTATGGCCAATAAGTATTTTGGCGGACTTGTAGAGGATAAGGGCCTCGAGGAGCCGGTCGACAGAGAGCTCAAGGCCTATGCCGCGGGCACAGTCCAGAGGGTGACGGACAAAATGGCGGATCTGCATGTGGCGGACGCCATTACAGAAGTCTTCCATCTCTTTAGACGATCGAATAAGTATATTGACGAGACCATGCCATGGGCTCTGGCTAAGGACGCGGACAAACAGGATCGTCTGGCAACGGTGCTCTACAATCTCGTCGAGTCGATTGCCATCGGGGCAAGCCTCCTGAAGAGCTTCATGCCTTCTACGGCGGATCAGATCCTGGACCAGTTAAATATCGGCCAGATCGACTATGATCGTCTCTCTACGTTCGGGAATTATCCTTCGGGCAATCGGGTGACAGATCATCCACAGATCCTTTTTGCCCGTCTGGATTTAGAGGAGACAATGGTTAAGGTCGCGGAGATTGAGGCCGGGCAGAAGTCTCTTGTACCGGAGGCAGAAGAGGAGTCTGACCGGGCGGACGCGGTTCATGTTGAGACCAGAGAAGAGATTTCTTTCGACGATTTCGGCAAGATGCAGTTTGTGGTCGGACAGGTTCAGTCCTGTGAACCGGTAGCTAAATCTAAGAAGCTTTTGTGCTCTCAGGTGGCGATTGGTGACCGGACGGTTCAGATCGTCTCCGGCATTCGCAAGTGGTATTCTGCAGAAGAGATGGTGGGCAAGAAGGTGATGGTTCTTCTGAATCTGGCCCCCGCCAGGCTGGCTGGGGTTCTGTCCGAGGGAATGATTCTCTGCGCGGAGGACGCCGAGGGCAATGTGGTTTTAATGAGCCCCGAGAAGGATCTTCCCAGCGGTTCGGAGATATCCTGACGGTCTTTGACCCGGCATTACTGCGGGATATTTGCGTCGACAGGTCAGGAGTCCCTGTTGTAAGCATTTTCCGGCACAGACAGGCTGGCCGGATTTTGGTCAGAGAAGATAGAGTGCCTTGAGAGCGGATGTGGGATCAGCCCGCATCCGCTCTCTTCTCAAATGAAGTCATCGGTCTGGCAGGGGTTCTGTCCGAGGGAATGATTCTCTGCGCGGAGGACGCCGAGGCTAATCCCGGTTTGGGATCAGCGGGCCATGTCAGGAGAAAGAGGAGTAGGAATGATTTTTGAGACGCATGCCCATCTGGATGGGGAGGAGTTTGACCAGGACCGGGAGGAAGTTCTGGCTCGTGTACGAGAAGCAGGGATTTCTCATCTGGTCAATATCGGATCCGATATTAAGAGCAGCCGCCGTTCTCTTGCTCTGGCCCATCGATATGACTGGATCTACGCGGCAGTGGGAGTTCACCCGGAGGAAATCCGGGATTTTTATCCGACGCGCGACCGGCAGACACAAGAGCAGCCGGACTGGGAGGATAGATCTTACGGCGAGCAGGTGATGAGAGAAATCCGCCAACTGGCCCAAGAAGACAAGGTCGTAGCAGTCGGGGAGATTGGCCTGGATTACTACTGGGTTAAGGATCCCAAAGAGCGAAAGGCGCAGATCTACTGGTTTCAGCGACAGCTTGCCCTTGCGGGGGAATTGGGGCTGCCGGTGGTGATTCATTCCCGCGACGCGGCCAAAGATACCATGGAGATTATGCGAGAGGCGGCAAAAGAAGGAATTCGGGGGGTGATCCACTGCTACTCCTATTCAAAAGAGCAGGCGCTCGAGTACGTCAGGCTGGGCTTTTTCATTGGCGTAGGAGGGGTGGTCACCTTTAAGAATGGCCGAAAGCTGCGTGAGGCAGTGGAGGCGATTCCGATCCGCTCCCTGGTTTTAGAGACGGATTCCCCCTATATGTCGCCGGAGCCCAGGCGGGGGAGGCGCAATGATCCCCGCAATCTGCGCTATATCGCCGGGCGAATCGCGGAGATCCGGGGGATCTCTTATGATGAAGTAGTCAGCATCACAGAGGAGAATGCGATGCGTCTATATCCGGAGGTGAGAGATGGCAGGATTGGCTAGTCCGGGCAGCACCATCGCGGTCCTGGAGAAATACGGCTTCTCTTTTCAGAAGAAATACGGACAGAATTTTCTGATTGACAGGCATATTCTGGAGGGAATTGTTGATGCCGCCCAAATCAGCAGGGAGGACTTCATTCTCGAGATCGGACCCGGGATCGGGACACTGACCCAGTATCTCTGTGAAGCAGGCAGAGAGGTTCTGGCTGTTGAGCTGGATCGTAAGTTGATTCCGATTCTGGCAGATACCCTGTCTTCTTATAATAATGTCGAGGTGATCTGTCATGATGTCCTCAAGCTGGACCTGTCCGGGCTGATTGCGGAGAAGAACGCCAGCCGCCCCATCAAGCTTGTTGCTAATCTGCCCTATTACATCACGACTCCGATTATTATGTCCTTATTTGAGAGTCATCTTCCCCTGGAATCGATTACGATTATGGTGCAGAAAGAGCTGGCAGACCGTATGCAGGAGGGCCCGGGGAGCAAGGATTACGGGGCGCTTTCCCTCGCGGTGCAATATTACGCCAAACCTGAAGTTATGTTTCAGGTTCCCCCGAGCGCTTTTATCCCCCGTCCCAGGGTCGGGTCCGCGGTGATTCGTCTGACCTGTCACAAGAGCTGTCCTGTTGAAGTCAGCGATGAGGCATATCTCTTTCGGGTGATTCGCGCCTCTTTTAACCAGCGCCGCAAGACACTGACCAACGGTCTGAAAAACGCGCAGGACATCAGGCTTCCCAAAGAACAGATTACAGAGGTCATCGAGGGAATGGGTCTGCCGGCGACGGTGCGGGGAGAGATGCTGACTCTTAAACAGTTTGCCGAGTTGTCAAACCGCTTAAGAGAGAGGGAGCAGTCCTGATGGGAAAAGAGTTTTTCGCGTATTTGCTCCGCTGCGCCGATAACAGCATATACGCCGGTTATACGACAGATGTGAAGGCGAGGGAGAGAGCCCACAATGCCGGAAAGGGGGCCAAGTATACCCGAACCCGCCGGCCGGTTCAGCTGGTTTATTACGAGAGCTTTGATGACAAGAAGGAGGCTCTGAAGAGAGAGGCGGCCTATAAGAGGCTGACCCGTCAGGAGAAGATAGCGCTGATAGAGAGGGAAAATCCGAAAGCGGCCGTGCTCCTGCGAAAATCCGGAATCATAAGACAGAATGCCGGCAGAGGGGAGATGAGAAGATGACAAGGAAACTGCTCTTGTTTTGTGTTGATCAGGATCGTCTGCAAGAGATTCGTCGACTGGCGCAAAGGATGGATATTGAAGTCATCAGGATCGAGCGTCCCAGCTATTGGCAGAAGCTCGGCTATCTGGCGAAAATGCCAGGTTTTACAGAGGAAGCCCGCGTCTATATGGGGGCGGAATTCCCGGAGGAAATGATGCTGATGGTCGGATTCGGGAGGCGGGATCTGGACTGGTTCCTTGCCGCCTGGAAGGAAACTGGACTCTCTCCGGTAAGACTCAAGGCCATGGCGACGCAGACCAACCTTCAATGGTCGCCAGTCGCCTTGTTTCAAGAGCTTTTTGAGGAAGATCGTCAGATGCGTTTTGGCTCCTGAACATGGAAACGTTCATCCTATTTACACAGAGAGATCGCATTTGCGTCATAGCTGCCTGTTATATTTGTCTTATCAAAGGGAATGAATGCCTTTGATAACAAACATCTTTTTCATAACAACTCCCCCGAAGGACTCGCCGCAAGGCGGGTCTTTCACTTCCTTTAAACAACTTTGAAGGTGAATTCCAAAACGGATTTTTTCAGTAAAAAACAGCCCAGGCCATCTGGTCTGAGCTGTTTTGACAGGAGGCGCGGTCATCTGACAGGCAGCCTCCGAGCAGGGGATGATATGGGATTTGAATTAGCCGAAATATCTCTTCAGAAGACCTGCGAATGCCTTGCCGTGACGGGCCTCATCGCGGGCCATCTCATGAACAGAGTCATGGATGGCATCCAGATTCAGGGCCTTTGCTCTCTTGGCCAGATCAGTCTTGCCGGAGGTCGCGCCATTCTCAGCATCGACACGCATCTGGAGATTCTTCTTGGTAGAATCGGTCAGAACCTCACCCAGCATTTCCGCAAAGCGTGCCGCATGATCAGCCTCTTCGAAGGCAGCCTGCTTGTAATACATGCCAATTTCGGGATAACCCTCACGGAAAGCGGCACGAGACATTGCGAGATACATGCCGACCTCTGAGCACTCTCCCTCAAAGTTCGCGCGGAGGTCTGCCTTGATATCTTCAGGAACATCCGCTGCTACGCCAACAACGTGTTCAGCGGCCCAGCCCATCTCTGCGGACTGCTCAATAAACTTCTCACGGGGAGCCTTACATACGGGGCAGACCTCAGGAGCCTGCTCTCCCTCGAAAACATAACCACAAACACTGCATACCCATTTAGACATATGAATTCTCCTTTCGAAGCTCGGTTGCGAGCTCACTTAATTGATGTGATTGTATTGTAGGCAATTTAAAAAAGGCTGTCAATAGGAAATAAGAATAATTCTCAAAAACTTTTCTGAAGGCCGGGAGAATGGAGTTTATGACAACTAACAAAAGATGGAATCCATAAATGACGGGGGATCTGGATTCAAATTTGGAATCAGATTCAGGGTTGAATCTTTCTGTTTTTCTCGAATCCCTGTTATAATTTTCAGGCAGGACAGAAAGAAAACCGATGACAGAAGGGCTTTTGGGGTGATATTCGAGGATTTTGCCTTGTCCGGGAATTTCTGCCTGCGCGGTTTTAAGATAAGAACAGCATGAGGAAATTGGTGTGCGCAAGAGCAGAGAATATTATATGAAAGAGGCCATCCGCCAGGCGAGGAAGGCGGAAGCGATTGAGGAGGTCCCGATCGGCTGTGTGATTGAGCGTGAGGGTAAGATTATCGCGCGGGGGTACAATCGCCGCAACATAGATCACAGTGTCCTGAAGCACGCGGAGATCACCGCGATTCAGAAGGCCTGTCGCAAGCTGGGGGATTGGCGATTGGAGGACTGCACGCTCTATGTGACCCTGGAGCCCTGTCAGATGTGTGCGGGGGCAATTGTACAGGCCCGCATTCCCAGGGTGGTCATCGGCGCCATGAATCCCAAGGCGGGGAGCGCCGGATCCGTGATTAACCTCCTGCAGATGAGGGAGTTTAACCACCAGGCAGAAATTGAAAAAGGGGTTATGGAGGAAGACTGTTCTGCTCTGCTCAGTCATTTCTTCGCGGAGCTGCGGAGGAAAAAGGCAAAGGGGACAGATCATGACAGGCAATAAGAGACTGGCCTGGAAGCTGTGGGTGTGACAGGCTGACCCATGAAGAGGGTCGTGAAGCAGTGACAGGTTGGCCAGGAAGCTGGCGTGACTGGCTGGCCAGGGAGCCCGGATTGACACAGGAAGTTCAGAGCCGCTATAATAGCGGAGTGCAGGAGCCGCCCCCGGCAGGTGGCGTTGATATTTGGGTCCCGAGCAATGAGAGCCTACGAACCGTGTCAGGTCAGGAATGAAGCAGCACTAAGTGGGAATTCCCGTGTGCCTCGGGGGCGCCTGGGTTGAGTTAACCACCGGGGTAACGTCCTGCGTTTTTTATTCCCAGTCATTTTGGAGAGTTTTTTATTTTTAGAGAGGCTTTTTATCCGGGAAGCATTTCGATGGAACAGGGCGGGGAATCGCGTGAGAAGGGGAAGGGAGATAGTGATTGGCAATATCAGCTATCTCCCTTTTATGATATGATTAGAGCCGTAAGAGATGGGCTTATTCAGGAGATTTACATGGGCGCGAAAGATGACAGCGAGAAGATATTGCGCGAAATTCACGTGCTCTTCGCGAAGGCAGAAGCATATGAGGACAGCAGAGAACGCGTTGTGGTCAACAAAGAGCAGGTGTTTGACCTCTTGGAGAAGTTAAACGGCGCGATCACCGACATGGTAGATGAGTGTGAACTGACCTGGGCTGAACGGGACAAGGCATACCGCAGGCAGAGGCGCCAGGGAGATGAGATCGTCTCCGAGGCCCGGCATAAGGCGGAAGATGTCTATGCGGCTTCCGTAATGTACACAGACCGGTCTCTGGAGGAGATACAGGATCTGGTCAATCGAACCAGTGAGGAGCTGGATGAGATTCACCGGCAGATGAAGGCGGCGATTGAAACAGAGCTTCGCCATATGAGGGACAATCAGACGGAGCTGCACGGTCAGCTGCGGGATATGGCAGACAGCCAAAAATACCTGCATCTGATTGATGATGAGAATCGGCGGATCGCCAGGGAAAAGGAGAAGGCCCGGGAGGCTGACCGGGGTGGCACGTTTGTCCCCCTTTCCTACGCCGGGCCAGCGCCTGAAATCCACGTGAATCCGGCATATTTTGAGAGACGGGCGCAAATGATAGCCGCGGAGGATGAGGCCGCGGAGGAAGGAGCTGCAGACCAGCTATCGCAAGCGGATCTGACAGAGGAAAATGTCTCGGACCAGGAGCTTACGAGCAGAGCCAAGGGAGAGGCTCCCGCGGATCAGAAGAGGGAAGCTAAGCCGGCGGGAGAAAAGATCCCGAACCAGCTGCTTGAGAGTAAGGCTAAAGGAGAGGATCTCGCGGATCAGAAGCGGGAAGCTAAGTCGGTGGGAGAAAAGACCCCGAACCAGCCGCTTGAGAGCAGTTTACCAGAGAGAGACAGCAGAGAGAATTCTCCCGCGTCCGGGACGCGGGAGAGTGATCCGAAAACAGAGATTGGGGCGAAAGTCGATGCGGTAATATCAGGTCTGGACCAGGAGACGCGCAGGAAGCAGAATCATCGTCAGGATGACAGGGTGGACAAGGTTCTGCAGATCTTTCGCAAGTCCGGGAATCCTTGAATTGACAGAGATCATTTCCTATAATTCTCCCTGATACAGGCCGTTACGAAGGTCGCGGATCATTACCTTAAAGAAATTACGTTCCCTGCCTGGGGACTTGGATTTGGGGGCAATATGAAGTTATTTGAGACAGGCGTTTATCTTCTGAACGGCAGTGAGATCGTTGCCGATGGATCGCAGGCGAATGCGATTCTCGAAGCATCCTGCGGCAGAAAAATCGATCGTGAGGAGGCAAGAAAGCAGACCATTGCCTACGGCATTCTTCGCGACCACAATTGCTCTGACAATATGGAGCAGCTCAAAATCAAATTTGACAAGATGACTTCCCACGATATTACCTATGTGGGGATTATTCAGACTGCCAGAGCTTCCGGCCTGGAGAAATTTCCCATTCCCTACGTTCTGACTAACTGTCATAACAGTCTTTGCGCTGTCGGAGGAACCATCAACGAAGATGATCACATGTTCGGCTTGTCCGCAGCCAGGAAATACGGGGGAATTTATGTGCCCCCGCATCAGGCAGTGATCCACCAGTTTGCCAGAGAAATGCTGGCCGAAGCGGGCAAGATGATTCTGGGAAGCGATTCTCACACCCGCTACGGGGCTCTCGGAACCATGGCTATGGGAGAGGGCGGACCCGAGCTGGTCAAGCAGCTGCTGGACAGGACCTATGATATTGATATGCCCCAGGTGGTAGGAGTCTACATGACCGGAAAACCCGCGAAGGGGGTTGGTCCGCAGGATATCGCTCTGGCCATCATCGGGAAGGTCTTCGCATGCGGCTATGTCAAGAACAAGGTGATGGAGTTTGTGGGACCCGGCCTGGCCAATCTCTCTGTCGATTACCGTATCGGCATTGATGTTATGACAACAGAGACCACCTGCCTGTCTTCGATCTGGGCCACGGATGAGAAGACAGAGGAGTTCTACGAGATCCACGGACGCAAGGATGCCTATCGGAAGCTTGCGCCTGGCCAGATCGCGTATTATGACGGCATGATTGAGATCGATCTGTCTCAGATCAAGCCTATGATCGCCATGCCCTTCCATCCCAGCTATACATACACCATTGAAGAGGTCAATCACAATCTCGAGGATATCTTAGAGCAGGTGACCAAGCGGGCGCAGGTCTCTCTGGGAGACAGAATATCGTATTCACTGAAGGATAAGATCCGGGACGGCCGTCTCTATGTCGATCAGGGGATCATCGCGGGATGCGCCGGCGGCGGATATGAGAATATTACGGACGCGGCGGATATTCTCCGGGGGGCCGATATAGGAGCAGAAGAATTCAGTCTCAGTGTCTATCCGGCCTCCATGCCGGTCTACATGCAGTTGATAAAGAACGGTTCAGCCGCCTCCCTGATCGAGGCGGGAGCGGTCTTCAAGACCGCCTTCTGCGGTCCCTGTTTCGGCGCGGGCGATACCCCGGCCAATAATGGCTTCTCAATTCGCCACTCCACCCGCAACTTCCCCAACCGCGAGGGATCCAAGATTCAGGATGGTCAGATATCCTCGGTCGCCCTCATGGACGCCAGATCTATCGCGGCAACCGCGGCTAACAAGGGCCTCTTGACGGCGGCCACTGATATCGACGCGGATTTTACCAAGCCAAAGTATTTCTTTGACCGAAGCATTTATCAGAAGCGGGTCTTTGACGCCGTGGGGAAAGCGGACCCTGAGGCGGAGCTTACCTTTGGCCCCAATATCAAGGACTGGCCTAAGATGAGTCCCCTACCGGAGAATTTGATCCTCAAGCTGGTATCTGAGATTCATGATCCGGTGACGACGACAGACGAGCTCATTCCCTCCGGGGAGACGTCTTCCTATCGGTCGAACCCTCTGAAACTGGCTGAGTTCGCCCTCTCTCGCCGGGATCCGGCATATGTCGGCCGGGCCAAGGAGGTACAGAAGGCGCAGAAGGCTATTGAGGCGGATTCCTGCCCCGGGAAGGCATTTGCGGAAGTGCATGAGATCATGCAGGCGATCAAGGAGAAATTCCCGGAGATCAATCGCCATGTCATCGGGATCGGCAGCACGATCTTCGCGGTCAAACCGGGGGACGGCAGCGCCCGCGAGCAGGCGGCCTCCTGTCAGAAGGTTCTGGGAGGCTGGGCCAATATCGCAAATGAGTATGCCACCAAGCGATATCGGTCCAATCTGATCAACTGGGGGATGATTCCATTCACTATCCCGGCGGGGGATCTGCCCTTCAAGAATCTGGACTATATCTTCGTGCCCAGGGTGCGTGAGGCAATCAAAGAGGGAAAGAGCCGGGTGGAGGCTTATGCCGTTCACGAGGGTCATCTGACTCCCTTCAGCCTGTATGTGGACGCGATGACGGATGATGAGAGACAGATTATCCTGGACGGATGTCTGATCAACTACTACAGAGCGCACAGGTGATACTTTCCTGATCAGCCGGTCGAAGACGACCGGCTAAAGGTGTTTTTAGGGAAAGAAGCGGTGGAGAGGTAAACGTTTTGGATAGATATGAGTACAAGGAACTGATTGATCGTGTGCGCGGTCTGATCGATCGCAAGGATATGGAGGAGGCAGCCCGTCAGCTGGACGCGAACAACTGGCGCAAGGTGCCGAGCGTCAACGCGCTGATGAAGGCGGCGGAACTGTATGAGGAGGTCGGCCGACTGGACAGCGCCAAAGAGCTTCTGATGGCGGCACATGAGAGAAGTCCGATCGGGCGAATGGTGATCTATCGACTGGCCCTGGTATGCATCCGCTTACAGGAACTGGATGAAGCGCAGGAGTATTACACCGAGTTCATGGAGATTGCTCCCCATGACAGCCTGCGCTATGTGATCAACTATCAGCTCTCCCGTGCCAGGGGAGTCAGCGACGAGGATCTGATTACAATCCTCGAGGATTTGAAGGAGAATGATTTCTTAGAGGACTGGGCGTTAGAGCTGGCTCTCTTCTATCAGAAGACCAGACAGATCGATAAGTGCGTCAGCCTCTGTAATGAAATTATTCTCTGGTTCGGCGACGGACCCTATGTAGAGAAGGCCCTGGAGCTGAAGATGATCTACGCGCCTCTGGATCCGGATCAGGAGCAGATCTACTTGAAGCTCCGCCAGAGGCACAGAGACGAAATCAAGGAGATTTCCGGCCAGGAGGCCGGAAGATCCGAGAAGGAGGGCGTGTCTGCAGAGACCATACCCCTTCCCGAAATTCATATCCCGTCGACTAAGTTCAATACGGTCAACCTGCAGGAGAAGATCAAGCAGAATATTGAAGAGATCATGAGCGCCACGGGATCAGAGCAGGTGCAGGAGAAAATGGAGAACATCAAGGAACTGACAGATGAGCTCCCCTTCCTGCGTGTCTCTGAGGGGACGAAGGAGCTGGGGGCTCAGAGGGCCAGAGAGACGCAGAAGGTCATCGACCAGGATCTGCGCGAGCGCTACCGGGGCCTGGGAATCGATGATGACGGGCAGATCTCCATGGATGTCCCGGACCAGTCCGAGGACGATATCCAGATCAAGGGACAGCTTTCGATTGACGACCTGGTGAAGGACTGGGAGAAGACGCGCAAAGAGGCAGAGGAAGTCCTGAAGAAAGCGGGGGAGAAGAAGCTGGAGTCAGCCAAAGCGCAGGCGCTGGTCGAGGCCAATGAGATTATGGAGCGCCTGACCGAAGTCCTGCCCCGACTGGAGGCCGGAGCTTCTGTGGAGGATCTTGTCGAGGAAGAGATGCTGCAGCACGCGTCTGCCAGACTCTCGGAGGCAGCAGGCGCAGTCTCCGGGGATTCGTCGGGAGTAGACTACCGCGAAGCCCGTAAGACAGTTTCTGACATCAACAACATGCTGCAGCGTGAGATCGACCGCTTAAATGGCGGGGAGAATGAAACGGCTGCCGCTGCAGAGACTGGAGAGGGTGAAGCGGCCGCCGCCGCTGAGACCGGGGAGAAAAACGCAGAGCTAACAGAAAGAGAGGAAGAGAATCCCGCGACTGAGGAGCAGGATGTTGAGCGCGCGTCAGCAGACGAAGAGAATGCGGAAGAAGCAACAGAAAATGAGGAAATGCTTTCTTCGGATGAGGAAGCCGCAGAGGCAAGGACGGCAGTATCGGAAGAAGAGGATGCGGTAGCGAAAGAAGATGATGATCAGCTGATCATACCTGAGTTTGATTTCCATGAGGGCAGAGAAGAAGCTGAGCTGGCAGCAGAGCCGATCGCGTCGGAAGAATCTGTAGTGGAGGATTCGGACGAGAAGAGGGCTTCATCGGAAGAGTCAGCAGTGGAGGATTCGGACGAGAAGATGGCTTCGTCGGAAGAGTCAGCAGTGGAGGATTCGGACGAGAAGATGGCTTCGTCGGAAGAGTCAGCAGTGGAGGATTCAGAAGAGAATACGGCTGGAGCCGAAGATCCGGGCGAGAAGATGACTGGATCTGAGGAATCTGCGTCAGAGGAGCAGACAGGGGAGAGAAGCGAGTCTGAAGAATCTGCGTCAGAGAAGTCGGCGGAGGAACCGGTACAGCCAGTTCTGAAGGGACATATTTCTTCTCGATTCGGAGATGAGGAATTCGTGATCGAAGAGGAGGACGAGGAAGCGGCTGCGGAGAACGCGGACGCCGAAGAAGAGCCGGCAAAAACAGAGCAGGAGGAGAAGGCCGATCAAGAGAACAAGGAAGAAGTCAGGCGCGACGCGATTGAAGAGGCCTTCCACATGCAGGCGACCCGGGCGTCATGGGTGACTGACGACCAGGAGTTTAACTCAGTTGAAAGCATGCAGGCATCCAATGTCTTCTATAACAATGCCACGGCAGAACCCAAAGCTGCGGAAGCTCCGAGAAAGCTTACGGATGAGGAGAAGGCGCGTTTCTCCTCCTATGTCGCGATTGAGGGGATGGAGGCGCACCTGAGCCGGGCTTTGGAAGGGGTCAAAGAGGGCTTGCTGGGCGACAGCAAAAAAGCGCATCTGAAGATTGTCGGTTCTGAGGGGTCCGGTAAGACCAACTTGGCAACCGGGGTTATTGAACTGATGCAGAAGCAGATCAAGCTTCCTGCAGGTCCCGCGGGGAAGATTGACGCGGTCAGATTAAACGAGAAGAATGTGATTGAGCTCTTCGATAAGATCCGCGGCGGGGCACTGATCATAGAGAAGGCAGGAGCTCTTTCCAGGGTATCTGTCGCGACGCTCAATACGCTTCTGGATACAGATACGAGCGGAGTGCTCATGATTCTGGAAGACGATATGGATTCCCTGCAGAAAATGTTCTCGATGAATCGGTCCTTTGCGTCTAAGTTCGCGAATGAAATCAGGATCCCTGTTTTCACCACAGATGAGCTGGTCGCTTTTGGGCGGACATATGCCAATGACAACGGGTGCAGTGTGGATTCCATGGGAGTCCTGGCTCTTTATAACCGCATCAACATGATCCAGAAGATCGACCAGCCCACGTCTTTAAGCGAGGTGATTGAGATTGTGGATCAGGCGATGGACAGGGTCAAGTCAGGCGGACTCAAGAAGAAATTCTCCCGCCTGGGAAGTAAGAGAAGTGATGCGGAGGGCCGCCTGATTCTTCATGAGAAAGATTTTGAGGCCTGAGGAACAGAGTGATGGATTTATTGAGGGAAATCGGCCGGTCGCTGAGGGAACTTCTCTTGCGTCTTGGGACTTTGATACGAAGACACTGGAAGCTCTTTCTTTTCATTGCCCTGGCCATAGGACTGGTCTTTCTGGTCTTTTTTGTACAGAGAAGGCGCCAATACCGAAGCTACAGGGTGATCTCCAGCCAGAAACTGGACGACGCCAGTGGGACCGGGTATCAGCTCTTTCAAAATAATATTCTGGCTTACAATACAGACGGCAACAGCTATATGACGACGGCGGGCGATCTGCTCTGGAGCCAGTCCTATCAGATGAGCTCGCCCCATCTGGACGCGGGAGATGTCTATGCTGTGATCTATGACCGGGGCGGGACAGGCATTTATCTCTTCTCAAAAGAGGGGAATCGGGCCCATATCACGACCAATCTGCCTGTTGCGGAGGCAAAGGTCGCCGACAATGGTTCGATCGCGGTTCTCATGCAAAATGATAAGGTCGGCTATCTGCATCTTTATAACGCGGATGGCAATCTGACAGCCAGCGGGGAAGTACATCTTGAGACGACAGGATATCCCGTATCCATTGCCATCTCACAGGACGGACAGCGCCTGGCGCTGGCTCTTGCCGATGTGAGCGGGGGAAAGGCGCATTCCAGGCTGCAGATCTATGATTTTGGCGCTGCGGGCAAAAATGCTGACAAGCATATTGTCGCGAGCTTCGATTATGACGACAGCCTGATCGGGGAGATCGCGTACGTCAAAGGTGGAAATCTGGCTGTTTACACAGATAAAAAGATTCTGCTCTACCACAATCATACCAAGCCCGGACTGCTCAATGAGCTTCCTGTCGAGGGGCAGATTCGCAGCGTTTATTTTAACCAGAGTTATTTCGGCTATGTCACGACCAGCACAAATGCGGCCGGTCAGAATACGCTTTATCTGTACACCTTTAATAATCGGGGGCGTCGTGTCAGCCGCGCTCAGATCGATATGAGTTATAACAGGGTCGAAATGCTCGCGAATAACGAAATTGCGCTCTACGGAGACAAGAGGCTGGAAATCTATAATCTGGCGGGTACACGCAAATTCAGTGGAGATCTTAAGAGCGCTGTGGGAGCGGTGATCCCGGGAAGCGGATCCAGAGACTATCTCTTTGTTCGGGAGGGATCTCTGGATCATGCCAGACTAAAATAAGACGACCTGGAGAGGAGAGAACTTGAACATAGCTTTGTTTATCTTTGGAGTAATCATTTTTTGCTCTGTGATCAGAGGCCTGAGGCGAGGGGCTCTGAAAATGCTCTTCGGCCTGGTTTCCGGGATTTTTATTCTGATATTTGTCCTGGTCGCGACACCGGGAATCAATCAGGCTTTGACAAAATACACGCCGCTGGATGATGTGATCCAGGAGCAGGTTGCGAAGCGGACACAGGCATACTGGGAGAAACAGAAGGCGAAAGCGACCAACCAGATTGTGAACGACTTGAAACAGAAGGCAGGCGATCAGGGCTCTCCTCTGTCAGAAATTGGAAAGAGGATTTCAGCTGACACACAGATTCCGCTGAGTCTCTTACAGACCTATCTGGAGCAGCATGCGGAACAGATATATATGAAATTGCCGACTCTGCTGCGTGAGGCCTATGAGAAGGGGCAATTGAAAATTCAGGTCACCGCGGATCAGACGACCGAAAATATTAAAGATGCGGTGGACCAGACAGGACGCAGTCTTGCGGACCAGGCGGCAGTTGTGATCACAGGGTGGATTATGAGGGCGATTTCCTTCCTCCTTGCACTTGTGATCGCGTGGATTGTGACAGCCATTGTCGCGGCAGTGATTGACACAGCCAGTCACGCGCCGGTGATCGGCGGAATCAGTCACGCCCTTGGAGGTCTGATGGGCCTTGGCGTCGGCCTGATCCAGACCTGGTTTCTTATGTATCTGGTGGGAATTCTCTCCTGGACTTCCCAGGGAGCCTATTGGGCAGAACAAATTGGGGCAAGCGCTGTCCTGAAAATGATCAGCGAATACAATCCCCTGACTCTGCTTTTCCGCTGAGAACCTCCTGATCGCATCGGGACCATAGAACCCGGGACCATAGAGCGCAGAGCCGAATGGGCCGGGACTGAGAGGAAAAGAATGTCTTTGGTTTTCGGACGAAAGCGTCTTTGCTTTTCAGACGAAAGCATGTGCCTCGAAATGTGTTGGCGCGAGGGAAAACGGGAAGATTTAGTGGTTGTAAATGAGAGCGAACACAATATCTCTGAAAAGAGACAGGTGTTGAGAAAAGCCCGGAAAATCAATGTTGACAGGGCTTTTGCTCTTTGATAACATAATGCTTGCACCGCGTGAGTGGCCTTGAAAATCAGTCAAATTTGAACAGGGTCATGAAAAGACCATTGACAAGCTGGGCTGGTCTTGATATCATATCTAAGTTGCCGCTTACGAGGGACAGCAAGAACCTTGATAACTGAACAATGAAACAACCTTGAAAGATTCTAAGAGAATCAAAGCGAACCTCAGAGCAATCTGAGGACCTTAAAAACAGTAAAGGATTAGCCAAGCTAATTCATTCTGGGAAGCATGCATCCGTGAAGATGAGGCATCACATACGATCTGTTGCAGGATCTGTGTGATAGACTTAAAAAACGGATGGATGAAGAACTTTTAACATGAGAGTTCGATCCTGGCTCAGGATGAACGCTGGCGGCGTGCTTAACACATGCAAGTCGAACGAGAAATGATATTACGATCTCTTCGGAGTGACGATTTTATTTCGAGTGGCGGACGGGTGAGTAACGCGTGAGCAACCTGCCCTGTACCGGGGGATACCAGTTGGAAACGACTGTTAATACCGCATAA